>JAQYWL010000080.1 GCA_030145035.1 Desulfobacteria bacterium
CAACCTCAAAAACCTCGGTTCCGGAATCCCCCAGCCGATCGATCAAGACCAGGATTTGTGGATGATTGGAAACCCGCTCGGTCCCGGCCTTAAGCTGCTCAATGGTGGCGTCGGCGTAGGCCTCCTGTTCATTGTCGGCAGCCAGATAAAAGAGGAATGTCCACTGCGGATCGACCTCGTCCGACACATCGTTTTGACTGCCCCAATCGTTGATTACGGAATTTACGGCTTTCATTCCCGGACCTGCCCAACCCATTCCGGTGACCAGAAATACCACGAGCATCACTCCTGCAGCACATAATCCTTTTTTCATGATTTATTTCCTCCTTTGCTGTCAAACACCTGCAAGCATTGTACCGCTGTACGCTTAAGAAAAAAGCTTGCCTCTTGAAATCTCTTGCAATGCCAACGAACTTGTTCTTTCCGTCGTCGGTCTCCTCGACGCTTACCATACGACCCAGCAAATTTCGTGACACATGAAACAAGAAAAATCAGAAACGGTCAATTCTGATGGACTCGTAAAAAGCATCCTCAGACCGTGGTGGCGGTCCAACATCCAGCAAAAAGTGATTATAAGTTGGGATGTGTCTGAGCATGGTTCTTGGTTTCGTACTTCTGAGTACCAAATTGTAAGTTCATAATATTGTAGTTGTTTTAAAATTGTATACAAGCATCCAAGAGATTGAAAAAGTACAGAATATTTTGTTGCTGGCAAAAATGTGGGGCCGCCCAAGCGGTCTGAGGAAGCTTTTTACGAAACCGGTAGCCGTTCACGGCTTTTTCCCCTTTATTAGGGGCACAGGTTTTGCGACCGCCTGTTCCCCTTCAAGGGTTAGTAGGATCACTGTTAGTAGTCCCTCTCAGTGGGTGTAGTCATGAAGTGCTGTTAGAGGTATGATGCTCTGGTTTAGATGTTTGAAGGAAAGGCTCAAGCACGCCGCGGGGCGTTATCTGCAAGAAGTGATGATGTGATGTAACGCGCCCGGTGCGTCGATAAGAGCTCTTCGCGGCATATTCGAGCCCTATCCTGTTTCGCTACCAATGGCAACGCATAAATACATGACCGTCCCTTTTTTATGCTGCCTACATCTTTCTGCCTCCAAAACCTTGGCCAACCCATCCAACTGATACCAAGTTGCGCTCATACGTATGCTACTTTTGTCGGTATACTTTGGCCACTTTTCGTCCGCGGTTGGCAATGCTACCTTTATGATTGCAACTTGGTATGCGGCTTCCTATCAGTCTCTAACCCCGCTCCTTTGTAGGACAAGCACTGACACTAAAAGGGCTGAAAGTCTTGCAAAAGAAATAGACTCTGTCTGATTTACTTTTAGATTTTAGTCAATATGATCCAGTAATCTACCAATATGGGACTTAGGGGCTTTGCCCCCCTTCGACTTTGCTCAGGGCGGTCCTTCGACTTCGCTCGGGATGGTCCTTCGACTTCGCTCGGGATGGTCCTTCGACTTTGCTCGGGATGGTGAGCCCGTCGAACCATGAGCCCGTCGAACCATGAGCTCGTCGAACCGTCGAACCACAATTGGAGTGCTGGAGTGTTGGACACGTAGTGAAGCTTGCGCTCATAATGACACTTTTCTACTACCCAGCACTCCAATTACTCTACATATGAAATTCAACCGGGAGGGAGGTGAGGAAAAGAAAAAGTGACGAAAGTGGGAGCTCCGTTTTACTCATTGGAATTCTCTCGCCCGCTCCCTGCGGTCGCTTGAGCCCACAGAGCTCTCAGAAATAAATGGCTGGAGAAATTAACAAATAGGTAATACACCCGATTGGATCGGTTTTGAAGCTGACATACAGTGCAAGGCCGAAGAGAAACAAAAAGACTTATTGCTAACTAGTGCCCATCCGGAAATAAATCTCACAACACTGGGCACTGGCGTCAGTTTCCAATTCAGAAATGAGTAATTTTTCGCAAGGTCAAGGAAATCAAGGGATTGCGCGGAGACGTACGTCGGTACGTCGCACAAGCGATCCCGCAGATTGACGACGAGATTGCGAAAAATGGCCATTTCTGGATGGAAACTAACTAAAGGAGGTTTACTATGAAGACTTCTATCAAGACAATGTTTGTGGTTTTGGCAGTTGTTATGAGTTTTGTTGCTGCGCAGGCTGTTTGGGCGGGAA
This sequence comes from Desulfobacteria bacterium, assembly GCA_030145035.1. Classification (GTDB taxonomy): domain Bacteria; phylum Desulfobacterota; class Desulfobacteria; order Desulfobacterales. Next base: position 2,146 of record JAQYWL010000080.1, read on the forward strand.
CAATAGATCCAAATGATACCATAACGGTGGAAGGGACGATCGTGTCATTTCATGATCCGACCGGAATTGTGCTGACTGACGCAACGGTGGATGGCGTGGATGTGGAAGGGACGGTCACCGTCGGCGGAATCGGTCCTGTGTGGTTTTGGGCAAACCAGACCGCAATTCCCGAAGAAGAAGATGTAGTGACAATCGAGGCCTACCAAACCGACACAACACTCATCGCCTGTAGCATTGAAATTGATGGCACACTTATTGATTTGCGCAACGATGATGGCTCTCCAGTGTGGAATAAAAAACCGGCGGCGGAGACGACTGCCTTGTCCGTTACCAGTGACGGCATTTGTGACGGATGCCCCGGCTGCACTTGCCCAGATGACTGCACTCCTAACGAATACCTTGGACCTGGACCGCATGGAAAAAGTATAGGAAAGTGATGGAAAACTCCATCGGCCCCTATCCGACAATCTGTTAGATTCTAATTGCACGGGCTGTGTCAAGCGGCAAGCACTGTCGCTTGACACAGCCCATTTTACCACATACCCTCAAGGTCGGCAGCCATCCCGATATCCACTGCACCGATTGTCATTTTCCCTTTATTCACTTCATGTCTGGTTCCCCCTGTATAAATGCAGGGACAAATGCTGCCCGCGCGCTGCCGGAAACAGACAAAGATGGCAACTCAAGGATCATAAATATTGACGATTTTGCCCAGCCTGTTAACAAAATCATCCCGGTCGGCATCATCGTCAAAGATCGTTTTGCGTTCAATCCCACGGCAGATGATGTGATGTAACGCGCCCGGTGCGTCGATAAGATCTCTTCGCGGCATATTCTAGCCTATCCTGTTTCGCTACCAATGGCGACGCATAAATACATGACCGTCTTTTTTTTTTATGCTTTTTTTATGCGATATTCCTTTGATTTTAAAGGTTTGTTTTGTATGAAGTCTGATTTTACAGGAAATTTTATGAAGGGAAATTCCTACAGAATACCAAGAGAAATTTGAAAAGATGGACCTAACTAGTTGGCGATATAATGTTTCTATCTAGTGGGTATTTCCTACATGCCGGCAAAGGATATCAGACTTTGACTTGTTGGATGAAGGGACCAGTAATAATAATTTGTAGGAAAAGTCCACATTTTCACTATGTTCTTAGAGGTTAAGGCTATTTAAGGCATAAACCAGGATTCAAATTTTCTCATAATTTTCTTGTCTTGTGTGAAGGGATTTTCCTACAACTATTCTATCCTTTTACGACTATCATAACCTTGATAACCTCTTAAAAAGTCTTTTCAAGACATTTTACTCGGCGGGGAAGGGCCACCCCTACCCCGCCATTTGAGGTGAATTCACATGGTTCCACCCCTACCCCAGGCCGGGGCTTACCCGCCCTCGGCCTGTTGATGGACTTTTTACGAAGCCGTCAATAATAAACTGTAACGCCACCTCCTTATCACGTTCTGCTCCCCGCCGATGTTACAATCAAACCAGAAACCTTCAACATGACAAGTAAAGGCATTATAACCACTTTTGTTAAACTGCCTGAACAGTATGCAGTAAAAAAGTCTCAATCCTCGTCGACCGCATCGATTTTTCTGAAAACCCCGTGTTTGGGAGGTTCATCGCCATCGGGACCAATGCCGGCCAGGTTGGCATCGGCACGGTCAAAATACTCGAAAAGATAGGTGGTCCAGTTCGAGTCTGAAACCCAGTCAAGAACAAAATCACCCTCTTCATCAAGGGCTCCATAATACATGGTTGAACCGAACACCTCGTCGTTTTCGTCGCGTGTTTCGTATTTGTTCCAGGTGGGCGGATACCAGACGCTCAGCCCGTTGGCTGCTTTTAGCTTGAATCCATCTTCCGGGCTCCGCTCGTAGACAATCAGCTCGTTTTGTTTGGCCAGGTAGTCGTTAACAACTGGTTCGAGCTTGTTGTGAACTTCCAACAACCCGCCTTCGTGGATCAGCCGAAGACCTTCAAGCATGAATGTCTTGATGTCGACCTGGTAGTCAAAGTCGGTGATTTCCCCGAAGCCGCCCACGTCAGAAAGATCGCG
>JAQYWL010000128.1 GCA_030145035.1 Desulfobacteria bacterium
ATCCTTCGACGCGGAACCTTTTCACAATGTCGATTTTTTTTCAAGGGGCATATTAGTACATTTTTTTCACGGCTGCACGATTTTACTTGCCAAGTTCACCTTAACGCGTTATATTATATGGTTACAAAAAAGAAGGTCTTGGTTTGCAGGTCAGGTCACTATTGATGTTCTATGCCCGCCACTGCAGCGTTTCATCGAACACTAACTCTCCTGCGTTCGGAAATCCCCAAGAAAGCTATGGCGCGTAATCGGCCCGGCCGAGGCGATGTCCTATAATTCAGGGCGCTGCCCGTCGCGAGTATCGGCGCGCCTGCGTTGAGGTAGGCGCTCAGGTAAAAAAAGAAGCTTATGACACAGAACAACATCCGGCAAGACAGGATTCGAAACGTCGCCATCATCGCCCATGTCGATCATGGAAAAACCACGCTTGTGGACCAACTGTTCAAGCAGAGCGGCATGTTTCGCGACAATGAGAAGATTGATGAGCGACTAATGGATTCAATGGATCTGGAGCGGGAGCGGGGCATCACCATATCCTCGAAGAACGGGTCCTTTGCATACGACGGGTATCGGATAAACATCATCGACACGCCCGGCCATGCCGATTTCGGCGGTCAGGTCGAGCGGGTTCTGAATATGGCCGATGCTGCGTTGCTCCTCGTTGATGCCCAGGAAGGTCCAATGCCCCAGACGTACTTTGTGCTCAAGAAGGCCCTTGCCATCAAGCTGCCCATCATCGTGGTGATCAACAAGATCGACAAACCAAACGGCCGGCCGGACTGGGTAGTGGATCACGTATTTGATCTGTTTGTGAAACTCGACGCCCCTGATGACATCCTCGATTTCCCGGTCATCTATGCCTCCGCAAAGGACGGTTACGCGGTAGCCGATACAGGCGAACAGGGGTCGTCCATGGCGCCCCTTATGGAGACCATCATTTCTCACGTGCCGCCTCCGTCCGGCGATCCAGCAGGCCCGCTTCAACTGCGAGTAAGCTCCATCGACTATTCATCCTTTCTGGGTCGCCTCGGTATCGGCAAGATCACTTCAGGCGCTCTCAATGTCGGTCAGGCTGTTGTTGTAGCCAACAAGGCGGGCTCGCTCGTGCCTGCCGCCATTTCCAAGGTGTATCGATTCGAGGGCAACCGCAAAGTCGCCGCAGCCCAGGCCGGCGTGGGCGAGATCGTTGCCGTTGCCGGGATGGACTCTGTTGCAATCGGCGACACCTATACGGTCCCGGACAACCCCTGCCCGTGCCTGCCGGTTTCCATTGATCCGCCGACGATTTCAATAAACATCCTTCCCAATGATTCGCCCTTTGCGGGCAAGGAAGGAACCCTCGTGACATCTCGCCATCTCGCCGAGCGTTTGCATCGGGAAACCCTGGCGGATGTCGCGTTGGTCGTAGAAGAGTTGGCCGAAGACGTGGGCTTCAAGGTCTCGGGCCGCGGGGAACTGCATATAGCCATCTTGATTGAGAAGATGCGAAGAGAGGGCTATGAATTTCAGGTCTCTCGCCCCCAGGTTGTGATGAAACAGCAAGGTGACAACACCCTGGAGCCTTATGAGGAACTGACCATTGACGTGGACGGGGAGTACATGGGCGCGGTAATTGAAGCGCTCGGTCTGCGCAAGGGCAGGCTCATTGATATGCAACAAGGAAACGGCCAGGCGCGCCTCAGGTACAAAATATCTACCAGGGGCCTTATCGGCTACCGGTCTGAGTTCATGTCCGGCACCAAGGGCATGGGCGTGATGAACTATGTTTTCCTGGAATACGGCCCCTACGCCGGCGAAATCCGCCATCGAAGAAACGGCGTCCTGATTTCCAAGTCCGTCTGCATGACCGTGGCCTATGCCCTGTTCAACCTGCAGGCCCGAGGCAAGCTCTTTCACGGGCCGGGCGTTGAGGTCTATGAAGGACAGATCATCGGTGAGCACAGCAGAGACACCGACCTGGTGGTGAACCCCGCCAAGGGCAAGAAGCTCACCAACATGCGGGCAGCAGGATCGGATGAAAACGTTATTCTCACGCCGCCGTCGATCATGGGCCTGGAAGAATGCATTTCCTACATCAACGACGATGAGCTGGTCGAGGTCACCCCCAAAAACATACGGCTCAGAAAATGCCGACCGGGGCCGACTTGCGCGACCGCGGCCCTGCAAAATGCCGCATAGAGCATTTAAGCGCCGACCGACCGGTCAGGGATCTCGACCTGGACGGCGAGCAGGAAAAGATTACATTGTTCCGGGATGGGGACATCGTGAACACCCGTTTTCATGTTTGAAGGGAATCACCCGTTTCAGAACTGGCAGGCGAGGAGGATGGGCTGAGCTGCTGCTTCTGTGTTGACTTCGTGGCAATATGTGTTAGCGTATTTTCTATTTAAATAAGGAATACAATCCAAACCTAAAAGGAGTACAGCATGAAAAAAGTTGAAAATGGTCATTTTGTCAAAGTCGATTACACGGGCACCCTGGAAAATGGGGATGTATTCGATTCCAGCCGCGATACCCATGCGCTTGAAGTGGAAGTGGGGGCCGGCAGGGTCATCAAGGGATTCGAGGACGCGCTCTTAGGCATGGCCAAAGAGGAAAAGAAAACCATTACTCTTTCTCCGGGGGAAGCTTACGGGCCTCGGAATGAAAGCCTGGAGCAGACCTTTATGCGCTCCGAACTCCCTGAGGGCTTTGACCCACAGGTCGGTCAGGTTTTGGCCCTCCAGAATCCTCAGGGCGGCCAGTTCCCGGCCAAGGTGAAGCATGCGGACGAGGAAAAAATCACTGTGGATCTAAATCACCCCCTGGCAGGTGAGACCCTGGCCTTTGAAGTAGAAGTCGTTGAGATCAATGATGCGCCCAGTCCGTCCTCCTGTACGCCATCAGCCTGTAGCAGCTGCGGTTCTACCTGTTCGTGATCGCGTAAAGGAGCAAGGCCCTAAACACAAAGCCGGCTCATGAGCCGGCTTTACTTTTTCTGTTATGTGGGGACGGCCCCACTCCCTGCTACGCTAGTCGATATCTTTCCTAAGCCTCAGTCCTTTAAAGATTTCATTCCAGAGTTCTTGCTCTTCAGGGCTCAGAGAGACCTCTATACACACGTCGCCGTGGCGACTTTGTTTACCTTCTGGCTGCCAGGTCCGGAGGCCCGGATGAAATCGAAAGTAATTTCGTTTTCGTCAATGGCAATGGATGCGGTAACAGGAATCATGCTGATGAACTACTCTCAATCCTGAGGGGAGGCGTTCTACTTCTTCACTTTTCTATTTTCAGAACAGAAAGAAACTGGAAAACTGAAGGGCGTACCTCAGTTGACCTTCACGCCGTCGTCAAGGTCAAGGCTGATCCGCTGGTCGGCGTAGTGGCGCAGCTTTTCGTCGAAACTCATTGTTCAAGGGGCCATCCTTTAGTTTTGTAGTTTTGCAGGTTGCAGTTTGAGGTTCCATGGGTCCGCTACAACGCTCAATTGCTCTTTCGACTTTTTTACCATCATGAACCGGCTCTAAAAGGATTACTTAGAAACTGTAAGACTAAAGGATGTCCCCAAACTTCTCCTCAACTGCTTTTTTGCTCATAAGGAGCAGTTAGTTACTTATTTCCGGACGTCCCCCCCTCTCCAACCGCTTGACGAGTGCGCCTATCATTTTCCCGTACTCCATACATTCATCACGAACCTCTTCGTTCGGGGCTCCGACTGACACAGGGCCATAGTGGTTTCCTTTTTGGACACCCTGAACAATCATTCCATGGATCAGCAACCCTTGGAGGATACTCATAATGGTGGTTTCGTTCCCACCGCCAATCATTCCAGATGACGTAAAGGCTCCCCCAACTTTTCCAACCAGCTTCCCATAACATTGAATGCTTTTATCCATGAGGGCTTTGACCTCTCTCGCCATAACTCCAAAATAGGTAGGGCTACCTATTATTATGCCATCCGACGAACGCAGGTCTTTAATTGTGGTATCTTGAACCTTCTTCAGATCAACGTCGACATCGCCCAATGAATCCAATCCCTCTTTGATGTACTCGGCCATCTTCTCTGTATTGCCGGACTTTGAGAAGTAACTTATCAGTACCTTTGACATCTAAACCCTCCTTTTTCCTGCGCGGACAAAGATATGCCAGCTCAAAAAAATCCGTTCTTACCAAATATGGCACGCACGATTGCCGCCTCGAGTTCCCGACTGGGCCTCCACCTGTACTTGGCGTCATAACGCTTTTTAGCAAAGAGGTGCTTAGCATCAATGACCTGCCGGGGCTGTTCTTCCGGCAACACCGGGGGGAAAAGATCGACAGCCAGCCTCCGCTCCTTTTCCTCTTCACCAGCATCGATCCGGCCTTCAGAATCCAGGGATAGGTAGTTGTACTCAATCTTTAAGATCTCTACAGGAATTCGATTTTCCACCTCGTATGCCACCAGGGCATACCGCACACGCTTGCCGGCATATTGTGGAAGACGTTCTGCTGGGTCGCGACGAAGCAATCGGTCATACTTTGCCACGGCAAGACGCTCTAATGAAT
>JAQYWL010000327.1 GCA_030145035.1 Desulfobacteria bacterium
AGACACTGGCCCACTCGCCAAAGTCTAATACCCAACTTTCATCTTCTGGCTCTTCACCGCTAACATAGGCAGCATAAAAGGTCTCCGAACGGATGCCATACTTACGCTCAAAGCTTAAAAGCTCCGCCTCAAGCGCATGAATATCTGATAGAATGTCGTTGAGATTCATAAGTTACCTCCAGAGCTGGCCTGAATCCAAATCCAGAATACTATTATCCTTTTATATTATGAAAAAAGGACGGTGTTTGTCGGCTACACTTTACGGTATAAATTTGTGGGGCAGGCAGGATACCTATCTGGATAGACCTTGACTCAGAAAAGACACTGAAATCATAAGATTTGTCAAGGTGTTGGGCCAAATCGGGATAAGGTGGGGGTCTGGAAGGGTGTTGTCAAAGGAAGCGCCTCTTTCTTATGTGCCATCTTCTATTAGTCCTGTAATTTGATTTACAGATTTCATAACCTCATCAACAATCAGTTCAATTTCGTTGTTTTGAATGCCTATCTTTTGAATGGACTTGTCGTCAATTTCAAATGTGATCCCCTCAATATCCATACCACTCAATATTGCAATCTCATCTGCCACATGGACAATGTATGCCAATTTATTCCCCCGTAACAGGGAAGGGTGGTGATGATATTTAACGGCAACAGATATTGATTTGGGAAAATTCCACCTCTTGCATACCTCAGAAGCTATTTCTGCATGATCAAACCCGAGAATCTCTTTTTCAGCAACAAGAAATACCTGTTCACCACCTGCCAAGAATTCTAGAAACTCTTCTTTCCTCTGCAAAATATACCGGTCTAAAATGAGTTTTCCTACATCGTGAATAAGCCCGGCAGAAAAGGCTTCATTAGCCAACGCAGGATATTTCTTGTTCGCGATAATCCTCGATCCAACAGCAACGGCGAGAGAATGCCGCCACAGGGATTCGGCTGGAAGATCATATCCCTTCAGTGAACTGCACAGAGCTTTCGACATAAAAGCCACTGTGATAAGCTCACCCAGAACTCTAAGTCCAAGAACAACTGCAGCTTCTTGCACAGATGAAACTTTTCCCATCCGACTATAATATGCTGAATTGGCCAGCCTCAAAGTCTTCATGGCAAGTGCTTGGTCGCTTTCAATAAGATCTCCTATATCCTTTAAGCCTGAAATGGGATTTTGAATTATATCCCGGGCCTTATGCATGACTTGAGGCATCGGTGGAAGGTTATTAACAGCCAGCAATATATTTTGCTTTAAACATCTTCCGCTAGGCGGTTTACTATTCATGTCTGTAACCTTCTTTGTGGGTTTGGATAGCTAAACTTAATGATGAAAGGCTCATCGTGGCTTGTCTATGAAAATACCGTGCCAGAAGAAGAGGTCTGGAATAGTATCTGTAATCTTCGATAGTTACCCTTACCAGCCCAGTAGCCATGTCAAAAATGTGGCGTAACTGACACGACTGATTGAGACACGATTGAGAAAATCGTAAGTGAAAAGGATGGATTAGGTAAAGGCGGTCTCGTCAGAAACTTGACAATTAAAAGATTACAGGAGGTTATCCAAATGAGCGTCCTCGTTTGTTCTTAACCAGTCGTAATCTCATCAAAAAAGGAGCGACAAAAAAATGACATTCCAGATACTCTGAACCTCTTTATTATAATGGTTTTCCCAGCTTTCTTAAAAAAATCTTCAAAAAATTCTGAATCCAAGGATGCGCGATTTTACCGTCTCACTCTGTGACCGCTGGCTGGATATCCTTTCTGTAAACTCTATCTGCCTTCAAATTCTTTCAAGTAGTCCGCAGGACTGAGGATTCTAATCTCCTTAAATTTGCCAAGATTTAATAGGTGGGGATCACCTGAAACAATGAAATTCGCCTGGGCTTCCACTGCGCACTCCAGCACGCGGTTGTCATCTGGGTCAGAACGTATGACATCAACACTAATTGTGGGGGATATGATGTCACAAACCCCATGCAGTTCTTCAATAATCTGAAAGCACAGGGCAGGAGAGAACCCAAACTTTGGGCGCTGGAGCACATCCTTCAGCTCATCAAGAATCGCGATGGATAAAGAGCAGTCTACCAACCCAGAGATAACAAGATCCAAGACCCTTCGAGGCTTGCCACCGAAAACAATGGCCGAGATGAGAACATTTGTGTCCAGGACAATTCTGTGCCGATTCATTGTTTTCGGCTTTTTTGCTTACGGTATGAATAAATCTCGGAATCAATATCAGCTTCCGACAGTTTCTTCTGCAACGCCTGCGATTCGCCGTAAGTAAATATCTTGTCCCAACGCCTTTTGCGGGCGATGTACATCCTGGCCGCTTCTCTGAGGAGTTCGGAACGGGATCGAGACTCCTGTTTCGCAACTTTATCAATATCGGCCAAGAGGCTTTCCTGGAAAGAAATATTTACCGTTGTCGTGCTCATGCCAACCTCCTATTCTCAGAACCATAATATACAAGGTTTGTATGTTGTCAAGGAAATAATATGGGGACGTCCATTTGGAAATAATATGGGGACGTCCATTTGTAAATTAGTTGACAGCTCAACTTATTGCTGATATAGGCATTTTATGCCACGATCAGCCAGACTGGATGCCCCAGGTGTCCTTCATCATGTGATCATACGCGGTATAGAACGCAGAAAGATATTCAGAGATAACAGGGACCGGAACAATTTTCTTGAACG
>JAQYWL010000230.1 GCA_030145035.1 Desulfobacteria bacterium
TAAACACAGATACGTTTAAATGATAATAAAGGAAAAAATATCAGCGAAAACCTGCCTGCAACGCTCTCGCTTGCCAGGCGGGCGGGTCAGCGTAAATCTGTGGCTAGATAATTACAGGTATCAGTCATGCTTGCCCCGTTGAATACCGCCCATTATTCAACTGGGGCGAAGCCTATTTCACCGGGGTGGGCTCAAGTGAGCAAGGGGAGCAGGCAAGATCCGCCTAAGGCGCACCAACCCTGGGATCAGGTACGAATTCGTGATCGACTGATGGGTTAAGAATCCCTGGGATCTGAAAAAAATGGGTGGAGGGAAAATCTTGGATCGAACAGCAGGATCAAACCATTTCGTCTATGAAATATCCCAGCATCTTTTCGGCTGTCTTCTCGGCGTCGACTTCGTAGTCTCCCCTTTCGATCTCTTCTTGGATGACGCGAACCTTTTCCAATCTGATATCCGGTTCAGACTCGATGACCTCTCTGGCTTTCTGAATCTCTTTTGAGGCCTCAGAAAGATTGACGATGGCGTCCCCTTTTGACTCGGTGGGGATATTGCCTTGCGTAGTAGTCTTTTCCGCCTGTTCCTTGTCCGGGCTCAGGGTCGTCTCATTGATATACTTAGTAATCTCGTAACCATTGCCAGTAATCTTCATGAATAGATACCTCCATATCACGTAATCATCTGATCGTCAACCTTGCCCGTAGTGATTTCTTCCAGCCGATTTTTCAGGAATTTGGAATCGTCGATAGAAAGGGTTTTTGTTACCTCCCCTTTTTCTTTATCAATGACCTTGAAGACCAGCTCGGAATCCCCTTTTTTCACGGAAAGGCTATTTCCGTATTCATCCTCAAGTTGCTTGAAGACCTCCAGTTCCATGTTATCACCGGGCCCCTCATGGATTATCCTATTAACAATATCTGATGTTACTCTGTCAATAACAGCCTTTCGCCTTGCCTGAGCGGAGATACTAATCCGGTCTCCGCGGTTCGGCTCTCTAACACCCCTGTTGTGTGGCAGCCGCCTGCTCTGGCTCAACTGTTTGAGCTGTTTGCCATATGCCCTTAAAACATTATGTACCTGATATGTACTTATCGTCATAGAATCACACCCTTAATCTTTTTTTCGGAACATTTCAGAAAAACTTTAGAAAAAAGTGCATCCTTCATTCCTCGCTTTACACTTTTCAAGAATGCGGGCGCCAAAAATTCTTTTGTTCGTACTTTTTGGTGTCAGGTGTCAGGTGTCAGGTGTCAGGTGTCAGGTGTCAGGTGCGAGAAAGGCAAGATCTGAAACCTGAACACCTGCCCGCCATTGCCAGACATGCCGGCATATAAGCTGAATGCTGTCTCAGGCGTTGGCAGGCGGGCTGAAACCTGAAACCCCAAACCTGGAGTGGAGAAAAAAAGTGTAAACTACTTTATGGCGAAAATGAAGGATGCCGAAAAAAACCGTGGAATCTCCTTGCCCAGGGTGAATCTGACCCTATCTGAGATGCTGGTCCAGGGACTGGTTCGATCTTTTTTAAAGATTAGCAATAAAGAAGCCGATAACGACAGAAGAAACATTGACTATGTTCTTGGCCCCTCTAACAGTCCGAAATTTATAACATTTTAGGCTAGGTAGATGGGTCTGATTGAAGGGAGAAACATGAAACAAAGGAGAAGGAAAAATGGAAACAGAGGAACGGCCGTGTGATTTATGCCCTTGGAGCGATAAGCCAGCCTTTCGAACTATATTATGGGGTGAAGAAGGGGTCAACGTTTGTATCGATTGCTACGTGAAAATGGTCGAAGAGATTCTTGATGCGTTAGTTGAGGATGAACATAAAAGGGGGAAATTAATCCTTGAACAATACAAGAGAGCCGAAGAACTGAACAAACGATTAGAGTGGGACTTTGACAGGCCCGCGCTAGTTGAAAGTCTCGGAAATTCTACAACCTATTGAAGTTATAGATATTTATTGGCGCTATTGCAAGTTCGATCAGGGAATAATGGAATGATGGAATATTGGAATGATGTAAAAAAAAAGACCAAAATCCTCTTAAACCCAACATTCCACCATTCCAGTATTCCATTATTCCAATTGTGAGCGAAGCGAACTAAGTTCTTGTAGAATGCCGTCTGACGAAGAGTTCTTGCCAGAACATCTTCAAGGGTTCATGAGGTTGAAGCAACGGTGATGACGAAGCCGGGCGGTATTGTGTACCCCACCCTATCCGTAAACAAATAAACTGAACCAACTAATTACAACACAAACATGTCTAAACCCGCACCAAAAAAACGTCCAGTGCCTCTCAGACCCGTCTCTTCGAGGAAATCAAGCCTGGTCGCCACGGTCAAGGATCAATCCGGGGCAGGCAAGATGAAGATTGGCCAGCTCCTATGTAAAGAAGGCTATATCACCAGCAGCCAGCTCAATGAGGCACTGAAGTACCAGCAAACGCATCATGGCAGGCTCGGCAGTATACTCCTTAAACTCGGATACATCGAAGAGAAAACCATCTTAAATATCCTGAGCCGTGTTCACGACTATCCAGGTGTATCAATATCAGAGATTGATCCGGATCCGGAGGCCCTCAAGATTCTACCCTATGATGTGGCCAAGGAATATATGGCCTTCCCTTTTAAAGTCGAAGGGGAAACCCTTCACGTATCCATGGCAGAGCCAACGGATACTGCCGCAGTTGAAGAGTTGCAGAACAAGGCTCAAAAGAGCCTGGTGGTCTGCGTCTCCACTGAAA
>JAQYWL010000564.1 GCA_030145035.1 Desulfobacteria bacterium
CTAAGTCCTGAGGGCTTCGACTGAGCTCAGCCGAAGTCTAAATAGGTTCGTAATCGAACTTATGAACCGAGGGACTAAGTAATCCTTTTAGAGCCGATTCATGATGGCAGGAAAGTGGAGGATGGAGCAATTGAGCATTGTAGCGGGCGCATGGAACCTCAAACTGAAATCTCCAAAACCAAAGGGCCCCCATTTGTCACAAAACATTTGCTACGTGAGAGCTTGGAGGCTTCATGACACTCAAAACTCGATTTCTCATCGGCCTCGTAGTTTTGTCTATCGCGGCTAGGTGTCAAACTTTCCTGGCTGCCGATGAAGCCTATTCCTTGATCTCTTGCTCTATGATCTTGTCTGGCGGCGGGATCAGAGCATCTCTAGTCGTTTTGGCGGCAGGCTTTTCTTTATCGAGCTGTTCTTGCAGCCGCGAAGTCTCATCCTTGAGGGCATTTATCTCTTTCCGTAATAGAGAGAGGTTTGCCTCGTAACTTGACCATTTATCTTTGAGAATATTACCGAGGTCTTCTTTGTCGAATTTATGCTTTGAGAGATGCTTGATAGCCGAGTCTTGTTTTTGTTCATTCTCTTTCAGCCTTTTGATAACCTGGACGATCTCGGCCACCTCTTTTTTCAATGTAGCATCCAAATTTTCAATAGCCTCCTTCTGCCCATGCAGCTCACTGCGCAACGCCTCCAGGGTCTTGGCGGTTTGAGCAGATTCTTTTGCTATGGCTTGTTCCAGAGCCTTCTTGCCTGCTTTGGATGCAGTCAGCTTTTTGATCTCTCCTCGATTTCTTCCTAAATCCTTTCTTATCGACGCATTGAATTTCTTGAAGTTAGCTATGTTGTCTGACAACGATTGTTGAAGTTGTTTGTAGTCATGCGACAACGATACTATTTTATCGTCCACATTTTCCGACAAGGCTTCCACTTGTCCTGTCCTGGTAGCCATTATCTTGTTAAGCTTGTCGTTGAACTCCAAGTAGGCAAAGAGCACGATCGCTCCGAGCAGGCATGGAATCAGTATTGAAAGTAACGTGATTCGCTGTTTCAATGTTTGAATTTGCGATTCGAAGCGCAACTTCCGCATTTCATCCTGATAAGAGAAACCAGGTCCCTCGTCGTTCATCCTGATGTCTCTTTCAAGAGGTATTTCGTCCTCTTGGTTTTCGTTGGTAGGAAACCTGTTCACCAGACCCCCCCAAACTCGTCCAACACCCAGTCACATAGCATCGGTACGTAGCCTCCAAAGCAATCCACAAATTGTCTTGTCTCTATTGCCCGATGCTCTTAGATCAAAACCCCGTACTTATGATCCCTCGTCTACATCCACAAAATAGCCCTTCAGCTTTTCTAAAAGAGAATCAGGCCATACATCCTCATACAGGAATGCGTCAGCCTCCTCTCTCGTAAGGGACTGCTTGATCTCAAGAGGCAGACTCCTCAATGCTTGCATCATAGCAGGATCTGGTTTTCGTTTTGGCAATTTCTTTTCGTTCATGACAATCTCTGGTTCATTAATGGAAAGCACCGGGAAACTCAATGCACAAGGCGACCTTTTGAATAACGATTTGACAAAATGCATATCATTCTGTATAATTATTTGCCAAAAGGGTGTTCTTGTCAAACACTTAATGAAATTATTCGAGGAGCACGGCCCAAATGAATATAGCGGAAATTCTTGAACTGAACGAGCGAGCAAAGGAGGATGGCAAAAACTTCCCCAGGACCCGACAACTTTTCAGCCGGATACAATCGGAGGTGGGTAGACACTTTATCGGCATCGTCGGCCCTCGGGGAGTGGGCAAAACCGTAATGCTCAAACAACTGGCCCAGTCCCAGTCCAATTCATTTTATCTTTCGGCAGATGCGGCGCCGGGGGCGGATATCTTCCAAACGGCCAGGACACTTTCGGAGCAATACAAGGTAAGTATTCTATTGATAGATGAAATCCATTTCTGCAAAACCTATGCAAAAGATTTGAAAAAAAGGGAACAAGCGGGACGTCCTTAAATAATTCAATAACTCCCCATACGCTGAGATGATGCGAGGAAAGTTTGGCAACGCCCTTTAGTTTTCCAGTTTCTAAGTAATCCTTTTAGAGCCGGTTCATAAGGCAAGAAAGTCGAGGATAGAGGAATTTAGCGTTGTAGCGGACCCATGGAACCTCAAGCTGAAGGGCGACCCCTTGGACATTAGTTCATTCGGCCATTTAGAGGGGCATAGGGGACGCTCGTGAAATATTGACATTTGCCCGTTATTGAAGCTTGGAGTCGCCCTTTACATTTACAGATTTGAAATTATGATTCTTTTGCGCGTTAAGGCAAAAAGTCTGTTGTGCTATTGGGCAGTAAGAGACCTTGGTATAGGTATGGCTCAAATAGCAAGGCGATTGAATCTCTCATTGGCCGGGGTGAGTCAGTCGGTAAAGCGAGGAGAGACAATAGTACAACAAAAGGGCTATAATCTCATCGATCCTTAAGCCTAAAAATGTAAATATGGAAATGTAAAGGGATGTCCCCAAACTTACCCCCTGTTTTGATACCCCGCTGCTTGCCGCGGGGTAGTTCATTAGGACATTTTACTCAATATTGAAGATCAAAGGAGCATGCAATGAAAAGAGCCTTGATTGCGGTTCTAATGGCGAGTCTGCTTGCCAGTGCCCATTCAACCTTTGCTCAATCTCCGTCTGTTTCGGAGCGTAATTTAATTTATACCGAAGGCATAGCAGAGGTAAAGGGACAGAACGATTCAGCCAGGATTTCCATTGCTGTTGTGACCTGCGGGCGGATTCTGGAACAGGCCGGCTCAAAAAATGCTGACAAAACCAAGGCTGTTATAACGGCTATCAAGGGGTTAAATATTAAAGATCTTAAGCTTAAGACATCCGGTTACCGCGTGACACCCCGAAGGGATCATAAAAACCGTTCGCCCAAGATCAAAGGTTATGAAGTGCGTAATGCGATTGAGGTTACACTGGAAGAATTTGAGCCTGAGCATTTATCCGAATATATTTCCAAAATTGTCGGCAGAGCCCTGGAAAGTGGCGCCAATGATATTAATGGTATTCAAATTTACATCAAAGACAAAGAGCCGTTAGAAAAGGAAGCATTAACCCAGGCAACACAGGAAGCTATGGGCCGGGCCAGAATTCTGGCCCTGGCAGCGGGCGTGAAGCTGAAACGCATTGTTTCTCTGAGCACTAATCCGATTCACGTGCCGTCCAGGCAGTATATGTTGCGGGCAGGCGAGATTAAGGCCGAAGCCGGGGCAGTGTCGCCGCCGATTGAGATAGGAGAAAGCAAGGTCCGCGTCCAGGTCAATGTGGCGTATGAAATAGAATAGTTAGTTTCCACTCTGAATTGAGCTGGGGACGCTCTATAGTTTTACAGTTTCTAAGTAATCCTTTTAGAGCCGGTTCATGATGGCAATAAAGTCGAAGATAGAGGAATTGAGCAGGGAATGCAGAAAAGCGAAATAATGATTGACAAAATGATAATATAGTTTATCATAAAAGCTATCGTGAAAAAATTTTATAAGCCACCATTCAGGAAATTCATCAAGAAACAAACAAGACCTTTTCAGCTCATTATTGAAGATGAAGTTGAGAAAATAATAATCAATCCTGAGATGGGCGAATCCAAAAAGGGTGATCTGAGGGGATTTCGAGTTCATAAATTTACATATATGAGGCTGAAGTTTTTGATTGCCTATCGTTTCCAAGAGGCGGAAATAGTGTTTTTTATGATAGGGCCCCATGAGAATTTTTATCGTGAACTTAAGAGATATTTGAGGGAGGTTGATTGACAATGATTACCGCTGACAAGGTTTATAAAGAACTTTTAGATATGCCATTAAAAGAAAGAGAAAAATTGTTTTCTGTAATAGCAAGACGAGGATTCGAGAAAGATCTATACAGCCATAATGAAGTTTTTGATGAAATCAGGCAGTCGCCATTTACTGTTAAGGAAGCTTCCGAATATCTTGAGGTGGCAGAGATTACCTTAAGGAGATGGATCAAAGCAGGAAACATAAAACATAGAAGGATTGGAAGAAGCATTGTATTTGATCCAGATGAGCTTAAGGCTTTTAAAAAGGGTAAGAAAAGGGAGATGAGAGGGTCTTAAATATTAAATATTCGGGTCGAAGATTCCACGCAGCTTGTTGAGTTGAATTTGGGAACGCCCTTTAGTTCTCCAGTTTCTAAGTAATCCTTTTAGAGCCGGTTCATGATGGCAGGGGGAAGTCCGGGACGTTGTGAAAGCGCCGGGATAAACC
>JAQYWL010000491.1 GCA_030145035.1 Desulfobacteria bacterium
CACCATGTTGATGAAAAACACGGTGGAGGCGGCAAAGGCATTGATTTATGATTGAGGAATTAAGGAATTCGGGAATTCGGAATTGGTGAATCGGAATACCTAACCCGGATAAACCGGAAATCCGAAGCACGAAATTCGAAATTCGAAACAAATCCAAAATACAAATGTTTGAATGTTCAAAACATGATTGTGGATTCAGTTTTGGTCATTTGAATTTTGAAAATTGAAAATTTGTTTCGGATTTCGATATTCGGATTTCGAATTTATTTTCTGCCATAAAAAGCACGAAATCGATTATTAACGGACTAAAAGTTTATAAAAGAATATTTCTCGGTCTGATAGGGACTTTTTACCCTCCTTTTTGGTTCTTGTCAATCCAGGAGTTCCTCACCACTTTCTCCAATTCTTGGGAGCCTTAACCAGATAATCTCTGAGCATTAGGCTCTACTATCCGGAGTCGGGAAACCAGATTTGGAGTCAGCCGTTTGGGGAAAGGTCGTCTTTTAGCGGAAAAACACGCTCAAGTGATAGAGCGGCTGTTGAAAGGCAAGTGTCCATCAGACACCTTTTGACGGGGGTAAAGTGGAGCGGACGTAGCGAAGCTGAGGATTTCGATAAGACTTGCTTTCAATTCTGTTCAAAAACAAGTACTGGTTATCTGAGCAGGATAAATCTGCTCTCTCCCCTGGCTATGAGCTTATTGCTGTGTAATATGCGGATTTCAGCTTTTGCTACCGCTGCCCGGCTCTTTTGCTCAACCACATAACCTATCACCTCAAATTCCTCCCCCACATGCAAAGGGGCGCGATAGGTTATCTGAAGTAAGGTAGTAACCGCCTGGCCCACGTAATGCATTACGGCATGGGCCATAATCTCGTCTAGAATTGTGGCCACCACACCGCCATGCACTATATCGTTCCACCCCTGGAATTCTCGCTCAAGGGCGAACCTGCTGAAGGCTTTATTATCACGGAACGAAACCTCCATATGGAGGCCAATGGGATTCAAAGGACCGCAGGCAAAACAATATCGGTCGTCAGAAAGTTTCTTGTTCAGTTCTTTGCCGACCACGGATCACTGCACGGCGTAGACGCCCCGTCCGGCCCTTTTGATGGTCCCCTGTTTGGTAAGCCTGAAGACGACGTTACGAATCTTTTTGTCTTCAAAACCGGTCTTTGCCTTCAGCACTGCAATATCAGCACCATCGGCAGACCTCTTAATGACACTAAGAATCTTTTCAGTCGCCGTCATCTTGGCCCTACCTCTTCTGGCCTGCTTTTTCTTTACCGCACCCTTCACAGCGCCTGCTTTCTTTGCCTTCCCGCCGGCTACTCTGTTCGCCTTCAAGGCCACTTCCAACCGTTCCATTCTTTTCCCGAGTTTTTCAATGTCTTGTTTGGTTGGAATGTTGTAGTATTGAAGAAAGAATCTGACAACTGCGTCCACACTATACGATTTTCGTCTTCTCTTCGCCATAGACCTACTCCTCCTGTCTTGATGTAAAAATAAAAGTAACGATAATAGCTATTATCTAATACATACTTTGCGTAAAAAGTCAAGTTATGAAATCGCTTCGCGATTTAATACTAATTAGTCATTTCCATCTCGTCTTCATCCACCCTTAATTGTTCCATCTAAAGATGTCCTGTGGCGCCTCACTGAAGATTGACTGCGCAACTCTTTGGGCAATAGCCTGTTGAATGGCTTAAGCAAATATGTTAGTTTGGAAAAAATTCGGAATACGAATAGAGGAAATATTGCATGCCCAAAGATGTTACAAAAGCCGTGATCCCGGCTGCCGGGTTGGGAACACGCCTGAGATACCTCACATCTTATACCCCAAAGGAACTCCTGCCGGTAGGGGAAAAGCCCATGATTCAATATATCCTTGAGATGTACATGGCCGCGGGCATTTCTGAATTTTGCATCATAATAAGCCCCGAGAAACCTCAGCTCAAAGATTTTATCACAGGCAACTGGACTCCCCCTGCCCTTCCTTTTGAAAAGGATGCTCGATTTTACAAACACCTAAAACGATGCCGAATCGTTTTTTTTACGCAAAGTCATCCCAGGGGCGTCGCCGATGCTGTCGGGCTGGCTAAAGATTTTGTGGGAGATGAACCATTTGCGTGCATTATGCCGGACTGCCTTCTCTTTTCAGATAAGCCGCACGCACAACAACTTCTGCAGGTATTCGAAAGCTACCAAAAAAATGTGATCGGTAGGGTTTTCATAAGAGGTGGTGACGTTAAGCGCTTTGGTAATGTAGGTTTGCTAGGTACTCAAAGTCTCGATGGCGAGTGTTTCCTTATTACATCACTTTCTGATAAGAAGAGGGAACCACTGATCGCAAGGCCTGGCGAGACGATTCATAAAGGATTTGGCGGAGGGATTTATCTCCCGGAATACTTCGACCTGGTTGAAATCACACGCCCCCACGCTATAGGAGAGGTAGACGATGTCCCCATCCACCAGATCCTTATCAAGCAAGGCAAATTACTCGGGGTTCTGCTTGAAGGCGCGGCATTTGATGCAGGCCACCCTTTGGGCCTTCGCGCAGCCGCCCATTATGCAGGACGGAGGATAAAAAGATGAGATCTCCCCGTGAACTTCTCAGGATCAGGGGAATTCGGCCCCGGAAGTCCATGGGACAACATTTCCTATCAGATCCTAATGTGGCGGCATTGATTGTCGGGCGGGCTCAGTTTGAGCCCCATGATGTAGTCCTTGAAATAGGTGCAGGTCTCGGCGCCCTTACCCTGCCCCTAGCCGCAAAGGTGAAACACGTCCTGGCAGTAGAGCCAGACAGAGAAATTGCCGCCATCCTTGGCAGTGAGCTCCTGGCCGCAGGTGCCTGCAACGTGACAATCATTGAAAGGGACATCCTCCGGTGCGACATTGAGGCCCTTGCAGGCAGATCAGGTGCATCCCTCAAGGTGGTCGGCAATCTTCCGTACCATATCTCTTCTCAGGTGCTCATACGCCTGATACGTTTTCGCGGGGTCATTGACGCTGCTTTTCTCATGTTCCAAGAAGAGGTTGCTGAGCGTCTCGCGGCCAAGCCCGGGAGCAAGACTTACGGCAGGTTATCGGTATTGATTCAGTATTGTGCCAGGATTTACCCCCTGCTCTCAGTGGCTGCCTCAGCCTTCTTTCCAAAGCCAAAGGTAGATTCTCAAGTGGTTGGTATTGAGTTCCATCACCCTGTTACTTTCCAGGCAACCGATGAGAGTCTTCTTTTTCAGGTAGTTAAGGCAGCCTTTGGAAAGCGACGCAAGACCTTAAAAAATGCCCTATTGGGCAGCAATCTGGGATTCGAAGATAAGAGGGTATCCGCGGCACTGGAACTCGCCGGGATCGATTTCCAAAGGCGGGCTGAAACCTTAAGTGTCAAGGAATTTGTAGCTCTCAGCAATTTACTTTAAAGGGCAAACAAGGGGCTTTGCCCCAATTGGAGTACTGGAGTGATGGAACGATGACACTTTTTACTACCCACCACTCCACTACTCCCTGGCCCAGACCTGGTTTTCAAGGGCAACACCTTGTTTCGCGGACGTCGCGCCAGGGCGGGCCAACACTCCATGTCGGTGGCATAAACCTGCCCGCCAATGCCGAACCAGCGCGGACCTAACAAAGGCAGCCGCAGTAGGCGATAGCAGGCGGGTCGGTTGCCGCCAAAAACCTATGTTTTCAATAAGTTGTGGAAACGTCAAATTATCATGCTCCACTTTGGCCATACCACTCATAGGTCTTCCCTATTCCTTTTTC
>JAQYWL010000203.1 GCA_030145035.1 Desulfobacteria bacterium
CATCTTTCAATCTATCAAGGCTGCTGGCGCTCTTCAGGCGGAGCTGGAGATAATTTAAGATTAGTGGTCAGTGGTCAGTGGGCAGTGATCAGTGGTCAGTGGTCAGTAGGCAGTAGGCAGTAAGCAGTAAGCAGTAAGCAGTAAGCAGATGACAGAGGGCGGATTTCGCAATGGAGAATGGGGAACCAGAGCGGCGAAGCCGCGTTATATAAAATCGCGAAGCGATTTTATTGACCAATGACTAATATAATAACCGACATACATTCAAAACCCCCCGTGGCTTCAACACAGACGGCCATGAAAGATGCCCAACTCAAGAAGGCCTGTGCTGATTTTGAGTCGATTTTCATCTATTACATTTTGAAATCGATGCGTAAGTCCCTTCCCCAAGATGGCCTTTTTGACAACAGCCAGGAGCAGAAAGTCTATAAGTCGATGGCAGACCAGGCAATGTCTGAGAATATTGCAAGGGGGAGAGGGATGGGACTTGGGAAATTGCTGTATAATCAGTTGAAATAGAAGAGTGCCTAAAGCCTGCCCTGGCGCTACATGCTGAAATCAACCTGCTAAGCCGATAGGATACTGCGTGCCCGGATCATCCTATTATGACTATGAGCCAGGTCTGGGCCAGGGTGAGCTAAAGTGCCTAAAGTTTTTGTCAACGATATTACGCAACATTCCCGGGGACAGTCGGTTGAGCCCGTTATGGAGTTAATCCCTGGCCCAGACCTGTTTGGGGAGCGTGATAGCCTCTATCGAGCGTGTCGCGCCAGGGCGGGCCGTAAGGATTTTATAAAAGGCTTATGCCTTAACTCCATGGGCCAAACCGGCCAAACCGGCTCAACCGGCTCAACGGGCCAAACCGGCTCAACGGGCCAAACCGGCTCAACGGGCCAAACCGGCTTTAGCGAATCAGCATTTCATCCGATAAGAAATGTATAGGACAGGAGAATTTGTATGAAAACATCAATTCAGACTCTTGAAAACCTTTTTCATGAAAAAATCCTGTTATACCAGGATCTTGTGGAATGCTTGAAGCGAGAACGCGACGTCCTTATCAATACTGATATGGACGCGCTGTGGGAGATCGCCGACCAAAAACAGTCGGCTGTATCTCGCATCGAAAGCGTGCGGGGAAAGATTCTGTCTGCACTATCAGAAGCCACCGTCGACCACCGGATGGATGCTGTTTCATTTGACATTGCCCGTGTGTACTCCCTTATTTCCCATATGCACGGTGAGCGGATCAAAAAGCCTTATCTGTCGCTGGTGAATTTGAAGGGCGAAATCCAGAGACGCAGCCAGGAAAACAGGCTTTTCATTGAAGAGTGCCTGAATTTTCTTGATGAGTTAATCGGTATTATAGCCGATACGGGTAAACCAAAGGATGTTTACGACAACGGCCGGTCCTTAAGGAACAAAGGCCAAGCAAACCTTTTACTCCACAGAGAGGTGTAGCAGGGGGCTTCGCCCCAATTGGAGTAATGGAGTGATGGAGTGATGGAGTGATGACACATTTTTACAGCCCAGTACTCCAGTACTCCATCACTCCATGTGGAAGGCAGAAAGATGGTCCTCATAAAAGGCATATAATTTCAAGAAGTTGTAGAAGTTAGGAGGCGTTGACCATGTCCGGTCTGGGGTTGGTATTGAGTATAGCTAAAGACGCTCTGGCAGCTCAACAGTATGGCATCAACGTAACAGGCCACAACATTGCCAATGTGAACACACCAGGCTTTTCCAGACAGACTGTTGTGTACGAGGCGAAAGAGCCGGCACCTTATGGTGGGGTTCTACTCGGTCGAGGTGTGGATACAACGGATGTCCTACGAGCCAATGACCAGTTTATTGAAAACCGACTCATGCAGCAAAAATCGACCATGTTTTCCTCCAAAGAGATGGAGAACTACATGCAGGTCTTGGAGAGTTTGTTTAGCGAAGACTCAGAAATGAGTATCAGTGCGATGCTATCAGACTTTTGGAACTCATGGCACGATATTGCAAACAATCCATCCAGAGCCCCTGAGCGGATTGCCCTCTACGAGCACAGCATCTTGCTCTCAGAGCAATTCAATAACCTGGACGCTGATTTGAGGCAGCTTGAAATGGATCTAACCGGTGCTCTGAGTGCCGGGACAGAGAGAATCAATCAGATAACAAGTGAGATTGCGCAGCTCAATGATCAAATCGCGGGGATGGAAATAGGCCGCATTGCCAATGATTTGAGGGATAAGCGCAACACACTAATTTCGGAACTCTCTGAATATTTAGATGTGAAGTCCTTTGAGCAAAGCAATGGTTCGATCACAGTACTTACGGCTAAGGGTTGTGCCATGGTTCACGGCAATGACAGCTATGAACTGGAGATGGGTGGAGATTACGGAGATAGGGTACTGTGGGAGGGCTCCGGTGGCAGCACGGTTGACATAACCGACTATATAAGCAACGGAAAGCTGGGCGGCTGGCTTGATATGCGGGATGATGTTGTCGCAAAGTATAAGCTGGACCTTGATGCCCTGGCCGAAGAATTCATCTGGACTTTGAACCAGCAGCACAGCCAGGGGGTAGGGATAAAACTGTTCGGTGTCGATCTGACGGGGACCTACAAAACCGACTCAAGCGGCTTGCTGTCCACACTGACATACGGGCAAAAAATCGACTATACGAAAGATTTTAGAATGTGGATAGATAATGGTAGCGGGCTGACGGATGTGACCGTAGACATGGGAATTTCAAGTGCATCTCTAACAGACTGGGCAGGAACAGCAACTGGCGCTACCCAGTACAAATATGCCTTCACTGTTACAACGGCCGGAACGGTCGGCGCAGATGCTAATGTGACCGAGACCGATGGGGTCGGACTTGGCGTGGTACAGACAGGTGCTGACGTGAGCGACGCGCTCGACAGCGCGATAGCTGCGCAGACAATAACAGTCGCTGGCGGCGCCGGCGGCGACCAAACCGTCTCAATAGCCGATAGCGGCGCTGACGCCACGAGGTCGGCAAAGGATATCGCTCGCGCTCTCAGTGCCCTAATCGGTGTAACAGCGTATGCGTCCGATAACTCGGCCACTATCGATATAAGCAATCTCCTTCATGACGTTCAAGAGGCACACGAAAATGATGTTGTCAGCTTCACCCTGTCATCCGGCGGCAGTACGGCCAACGTGTCCTTTACGGTTTCCTCCACTGATGCAACCACCCGGTCAAGCTTCCTGATCGCTTTGAACAGCGCCATTACAACCATTAATGGCACTGGCTCTGATCTATCAATAGATGGCAGCAAACTGGCCTCTGATAATCTGGTCACCATTACGAGCGCAAGCGGGGAAAACATTGGAATTGAAGACTTCGATGTGGACGATAACGCAACGATCACTATTGACAACTTCGATGAAGATGGGAGTGGAGCCGCAAATGCGACCTTCGATCTTGCAGGCATAACTATTACGTTTATGCTTGATGAGACCACCCAATCCGGTGCAGCCCAACACCTTATGGATGGCCTGGACGCTTCCAGCGTCGCGCTAGCAACTGCCGGTATTTCGTATAAACTGAATGCCGCCGGAGATGGTGTCGTCATTACCGGAACTGGTGAAGCTGGTCTCGATATCACTAATCTTGTTACTACCGGCAGCAATGATGGCGGCTTTGACGTAGGCTGTGGGGATGGGACATTGGTATCAGGAGCAGAGAATAATAAAGTTACCCTTGATGGAGCTGGTGGAGGAAATCCTAATAACACAGCGGTTGCGCCTAACATTGTTGAAACCGACACCATGGCGTTTGGGACCGGGACCTTAACCGAAAGTGGCGCTGGTGATAGTGGCGTCAAGACAGGTACCATCACTGTCTTTCTGGAGCCCGACCTTACAATTAAATCAAGTATAGCGGCAGGCGTGTACAGTCTGTTTAATGTTGGTGCAGACACCGCAGCCACAACAGGCAACTCCATCATTACCCTGGGTGGCGATGGCGGGTTTACGGGCTTCAATTATACTGATGCCGCAAATTTTGATACCATTTCCTTCGATGTTGACGGTACCACTGTATCTTACGAGGTTGGAGTTGATGACGATACCGATGTTGAGTTCGCAACCGGCCTTTTCAACGAGCTAAATGCCGCACTTGGCGCAAATTATTCTGTCAGCAAAAACGGAGCATCAGTATCCATTATAAAAAATACTGGTGATACCCCCATTGAAATCACCGATTTCGCGGATAACGACGGCTCTGGTGCCGGCAACTCCGCGACCTTAGCAGTCAGCACGGGCACAGGCGTTGGAGCACCTGATCCGGCGAATACACTCTTGGATGCAAGCGACAGCGCTAAGACCTCTGCAACCTCCACGTTATACGGCTCCGAAGGGGTCATATCATGGAAAAAGTTCGATGACGCCGGCGCAGCAACAGGAGCCAGCGGTACCATAAGCGTAGACGATGCAGACCAATTCACAGACCCACTCATAGTGGATGGCTTGACGTTCGATATCGGCGCCGGCACCCTGGTGGGCGGAAATACGTTTACAATCAATACTGATGACACCGGCGCCCCTGACAAACTGGTTCTAACGGCTTCAGGGTCTGCCAGGAGTGTTTTGGATACATACACATTTTCAGTGACCACTGGCGGTACAATTGGGACGAATACACCTGAAATAGGATGGTCAAACGGCACAACTTCCGGCACGGTCACTGTCACCGCCACGGGAAGTTACACTGTAGATGGCATGACCTTGAGTTTTACTTCCGGTACTCTGTTTACAGGCGATACTTTTACCATCACCACGGATGCGGATGGGACACCAACGGCAAACCTGCCGTCAGCTTGGCACTGGACACTTGAATCTTTTAAGGATCAATTCAATTCCCAGGCAACAGGAAAAGGTGTTACAGCGTCAGCAACATCCTACAACACCCTAGCTTTTTCTCCTAACAGCGGCTACAGTTTCGGGTTCTGTGACCATAACTATGGTGACAGCGGCCTGTTGGCTGCATTGGGCATTAATACCTTCTTTGAAGGACGCTCGGCCGGATCTATCGGTATGAACGAACAAATAGAAAACAAAGATTACATTGCTGCCGGAAAGATCAACAATAATGTGGGCTTGGCTGTACCTGCCCCAGGAAATACCTCGACAGGTTCCATAACCACAGCCGGGCCTTATACAGGTGTGAGCGACGCAACTTACACCATTAGGATTGAACCGGGCGGGGCTACGTTCACGTGGAAAAAGGACGACGGTGAGTGGTCTGCTCTGCCAACAGATATTTCTGTTGATTCGTCCCAAACGATAAACCAGGGTGTCGCCCTTACCTTTAGCCCCGGGACTTACGTTGGTGGCGACACCTTTACAATGGCTGTAACCGCATCCCCTGACCCTTCTCTGGCATATTCTATTGGTGACAACACCAATGCTCTGGCGATTACTAATTTGCAACACACATCCATGGATATCTCACACTGGACCTGCGACAGAATCGATGGAAACACAGGGGGGAGCGTTACTTCAACTATTGAAAACTACTATCATTCCGTAGTGGGTTCCATGGGAATCAAAGCGTCGAGTGTTGAAAGGAGCAATGCGTTTAATGAGATCATGGTTGAGAAACTGAGTGGGTTACGCGACAGTATTTCGGCCGTCTCCCTTGACGAGGAGATGACAAACCTCATCAAATTTCAGTATGCCTATCAAGCAGCAGCCAAGCTTATCAGCGTTTCAGATGAGTTGCTGAACACATTGCTCAGCGTGAAGTAGCAAGTTAAGAAAGAGTTGAGTAGTCAAATCAACCACTTAACGACTTAACCGTAAAATGCTGTACAAGGAGTAGAGCCATGAGAGTAGCCAACAAGACCATATATGATTTGATAACGTTCAGGTTAGGCAATGTTACCGAAGAGTTGCAAAAGGCCAATGAGGTCGTTGCGACCGGAAAACGTATCAACAGCCTCTCGGACGACCCGGTGGGACTCACCCAGGCCCTAAACATAAAATCTTCTCTATCCAACATTGATCAGTTGCACCGCAACATAAACGTGGGAAAAACATGGCTAACCGTCACTGAAAGCGCCCTGTCCCAGGTGCAGAACCTCATTTCCGATACCAAGGTCTTGTGTGTCCAGATGGCCAACGCTACCATGGGGGCTGACGAGAGGCGTAGTGCTGCAGAGATCGTTCAAAATACCCTGGAGGAGATGGTCTCTTTGGCCAATACCGACGTCGGCGGGCGGTATGTTTTTGCGGGATCCAAAACAGATGCAGCAGCGTTCAGCCGGGGGGGCGATAACACCGTCACATATAACGGGGATAACAATCCGTTTACGGTTAAGATGGGTAGAA
Organism: Desulfobacteria bacterium; assembly: GCA_030145035.1. Lineage (GTDB taxonomy): Bacteria > Desulfobacterota > Desulfobacteria > Desulfobacterales. Next base: position 6,342 of record JAQYWL010000203.1, read on the forward strand.
ATTCCACCGTCAAGATAGGACAGGACGGGGAGGATGTTTTCTGGGAGCAATCTATCACTGTTGACTCTTCAAATAACAAGATCGACTTTATTGAGTACCTGGGAGCTTCTCCAGGCAGTGAGCTTACCGCTACGATTGCAAGCGGGACCTATACACATGACAAACTGGCTGCGGCTATCAAGAGCGCAATGGAGAGTGCTTCAGACGCATCAGGCAACAATATAGACTACGAGGTTACATACGATAGCACCACAAAGAAATTCACCATCCGTGACGACGGCGCTACCTCCGGCGCTCATCTAAAGCTTTTGTGGGACACCGGTACAAATGCGGATACCAGCAGCATTGCGCCTGATATAGGTTTTGGTGCAGTTGATGTCAGGGATGCTTTAATAAGTGATAATACTGTTACGATATTTACTATCGATGGTACAAACGATACAATCGATTTTAAAGAAGATACGGGGTCGGGTCTGACTTCATTATCCGCAAGCATTGCAAATGCAGATTATGCGAGCGGTGCAGCGCTTGCCACCGCCGTTGAAACCGCAATGGATGCGGAATCTATAGCAAACGGCAACGGCATAGATTATGAAGTAACTTATGATGCCACAAATCAAAAGTTTATCATAGAGGAAGACGGCACCGACCTTCAACAATTACAGATACTCTGGAATAGCGGCGCTGCAACGACTCAAGCAGCAGCTACTGCTTTAGGGTTCGATAATGCAACTGATGATATTCACGCCCCGCCGACCAGCAACAACCAGGTCGAATGGGGAATTTTCAAGACATTAAAGGATTTGGAAAATTACCTTGAGACGAATGATGCTTCCGGGATAGCCCGATCTATCGGCAGACTGGATACGCATTTTGATCATATTTCCGGCAAGATATCCGACATAGGCTCAAAGATGCTCCGTGTGGAGATCAAGGAGAATATTTTTCAGGAGACTTACATCACCAATACGGAAAGGCTTTCGAACATTGAGGACGCGGATATCGCCGGGGCGATCATAGACTTGAAGGCAAAAGAGGTTGCCTATCAGGCTGCGTTAGCTTCGTCTGCCAGGGTCATGCAATTGAGCCTGGTGGATTATCTTTAATAGACAGTGGACAGTAGGCAGTGGGCAGTGGGCAATGATCAGTAGGCAGTAGGCAGTAGGCAGTAGGCAGTAGGCAGTAGGCAGCAATTTTCGATTTCGGAAATGTTCTCAAGCCGACAGGCGCTATGCGGAATTGAGGTTTTCTTGAAAATTGGTTTTATTCCTTTAACTTTAGGCACTTTAGTTCACTTTAGTTCACTTTAGGCACTCTGTTATTGACCACTGACCACTGACCACTGACCACTGTTCTTTAGTGCCATGGAGGGCATGTGCTTGTACTGACAAGGAAGGTCGATGAGAGGATCAACATCGGTGACGATATTATCGTCAGCGTTCTTGAGATTGGCAGGGGAAGTGTGAGACTGGGCATTGATGCTCCAAGGCAAGTGTCTATCTTCAGGCATGAGATCTATGAGAGGATCCAGGAAGAAAACCTCAGGTCATCTCAAGGGACTTCCGCTGATGTTGCCGAGGCATGCCGTCTCTTGCGAGAAAAAAGTCTTTAATCCACAGATTTCGCAGATTACACGGATTACTCTAATCACTTGAAGGGCGATGCGAAATCTGTAGGGTTTAATTCCCCGCAGCTTGCGGCGATAGAAAAGATAAAACACTTATTTTGATACCCCGCGGCTTGCGGCGGGGTAGGCGGGGCACTGTACCCGCCGTAAGGGCGCAAAGACAATGCCTTTTGGGCCGGTACGGTGCCCGGCCCTACAAAAAACGAAACAGCCGGGGTTGTTCGAAGAGATCATCAATTGCATCGCTGACGGTGGCCAGTAGATTTATCCCCTTCCAGGGGTTATATCAAAGCCACGTCCTCTGGGCGTGGATTTTTATTCATATAAAATCTCGCAGCGATTTTATAAGGAGGAGGACATTGAAAATCGACACATCACAGTTTGGGACTATTCAGATTGCAGAAGACAAGATCATCACCATGCCTGCGGGCATGCCCGGGTTTCCGGGAAGGACACGCTTTGTTATCCTGGAGCGAGAAGAAACGCTCCCTTTTTACTGGTATCAATGCGTGGATGACCCAAACCTGGCCCTGGTGATCATAAACCCGTACCTGTTCAAGCCTGATTATTCGGTCGATCTGAATCGAGCCCTCAGGGAAATGTCATGGGAGGGTGACGGAAGGGATAGTCTGAAGTTGTATGTTGTAGTGAATGCGTCTGAAGGGGTACCGGAAAAGACAACAGCCAATCTGATCGGGCCGCTTGTCATCAACACTCAAAAGTGTGAAGCCGTTCAGATAGTCATCTATGACAGCCCTTATTCCCACCGATACCCTATCCTTGCTTAGATATTCCATAACCGTTTACGTACGTTTCCTTTCGTCATTGCGAGGAGCATAGCGACGAAGCAATCTGTCTTGAATAGTATTTCCGGTGCTGAATTAGAGCGGCGAAGCCGCGTTGCATAAAATCGCGCAGCGATTTTATTGACCAATAACCAATAACCAATGCGCTAGACCCTCTTATCAAAAATAATACCGATCATTTCATCTAACCTGGCAGCCAGGTTCAAGAATTCCTCGGGCGGAATCTCTCGGATCAGGTTTTCAGTCTCCTTATCAACAACTCTTATCACGGTCCGGCCCGTTGTCTCATGCACCGAAAAGTGAAGCCCTACGTTACGCATCATTTGTATCTCTTGCTGCACTTCATTCAACAGGGCCTGAGAAACTATAACATTCGGTTTTGCCTTCACTTCAGGTTTACTATCCCTGGGCGGCGCATCAGGGGCCGCAACCCTGGCAGAATCCGGTCCACGGATCTGCGTTCTATTAGTTCTAACAGGGCTTACATTTTCCACTATCATTTAACTCACCCCCCTCAAAACCTCCAACCAATGACTAATGACCAATCTAACCATTTCTCGCATACGCATAAGCCACTTTTTTTCGTTTCCCCAATGTGACCAATTCACGGCCTATCTCATCGCGCCGTTTGCCGATTTCCGCAACGACCTCACGAACCTCATCACTTATCTCCTTCACCAGGTCAATCAGGTCCGCGTTTGTACTGAGACCCGCTTGATTCAGCTTGTCCATAACGCTCTTGTGCGCCAGGGCCAGCCGTTCAAGCGCTTCGGTATCCCCATCGCAAAGGGCTGCTTTAACCCTTGCCGTAACATCACGAAGCTTCCCAAATAGCGGTTCGTGCGGCTCAGACTGCAAGACGAATCCCTCCTTCCTGCATCCCGGTTTCCTCGATTTTTGGCTCAACAGGTGCTTCCTTTAGGTCTTTTTGAAGCGTTCTCTCAAAGCCATCCTTTAGTTCGGTCAGGAGCCTTTCTACTTCATTTAGGGCCTCAATATCATTCTTCACACTAGCATAAGCCAGCCGGTCCATCATATAGTGGTACAAATCGGACAGGTTTTCGACAAGATCACCACCGATTTCTCTATCCAGTGCACAGTCAAGTTCTGTGAGGATCGCCATAACCTTTGAGATATTTTCTCCCCTTATCTTGGGATTCTTCTCTTCAATACCCATCCGTGCAAACTTCAGAAACCTCACTGCCCCTTCGTAAAGCATTAAGAGAATCTTTTCCTTGCTGTGTGTGGCGCTGATTGCCGCATGCTTATAAGCAGCATAACCGTTCGGAGTCATAAACAAACATCCTTTCTTTGGGTTAAGGGCTCGATTGTATAGGAATTTCCTTACTCTTTCCTGCCTGACCACTGACCACTGATTCCTATCTCCTATCTCCTATCTCCTGACTTCTGACCTCTGACCTCTGACCACTATCCCAGCCTTGAAATATAACTACTCAAGTTCGCCAGACCTGAGAGCTGCTGCGTCAAATAATCCCCGGTAGCCTGGAACTGGGCCAACAGTACTTCCAGCGCCTGGAACTGGGCCCTTGTGCGCGTCTCCCAGGCTGAAACACGTCTCCCTATACGTTCAACCTTGTCCTGGATATCGTCTATACTGTTTCGGATCCCATCCGTCCTCGCTGCAAGGGTTCCTCCTGTGGAATCGAGAATAGCATCCAGGGTATCAACCATGCGTACGGCAAACCCATCTGTGGTTTTAGTGAAAAACTGGAGCACGTCGTCAAAATGGTCATCGAGTGCACTGTTAAGGCTTGAAGAATTCACCTCCAGCTCTCCTTCGTCATTGAGAGTAATGCCAAGATCGGCTAACCGGTTGAATGAACCAACGCCAGGGACTGTGTTCATCATGTTGTTTCTAAGACTGTTGCGTACCAGGTTCGTGGTGGCATCGCCTAACAGAATGCCGGCAACCTTTGTTTTCTCATCATACGATTGATACGTGTCAAAAAAGCCTAATACGCTATTGTAAGCACTGACAAAAGAGTTCACCTTTGAAACCACCGCCGAAGTATTCCTGCTCACGGCCAGGGTGTCGGAATCCTCGGCCGGCGTTTTATGGGCGGCATTGAGCGTAATGGTCACACCCTCGATTACGTCGTCAATAGTGTTGGTTGCTCTAGAAACTGTTACGCCATCCACATAAACGATGGAGTCCAAAGCATCCTGGGTCTGAGTGAGATTCGTGGTTTTGTTCTCGTGGTAAACCAACCGGGACAGGCCGTTTGTATCCGTATTGTCGCCGTCTATATCGGTTACAGTCAAGTTAATCGCGTTTGCCTTTCCGCTATCCTCGGCAGTCAGGGTAAGATAATAATTTGTTCCGTCAAAGATTGCGGCCGCAGTGACCCCTGCATTTGCATTGTTTATAGCATCGGCCACGTCTTCGATGGTGTCTGTGGCGGAAATAGAGATGTCCGTTACAACGCCGACTTGACTGTCTGCCGTGTAGGATGTAACTCCGGCTTCGGCATCATCGGCACTATCGTCAAAACCAAGCAGAGATGCCGCACTGGTATCTGTTTTGTCTGAGCCATTTGTGCCTGTTTTCCAGAGGAGCTGTAAATCCGTGAATAAAGCCTTCGATCCCTGAATGTCAAACTTCTGCGTGGAACTGTCGTAGGTCACAGTGTATGTGACAGCGTTGCCAGCAGCAGAAACAGCGTTCAATTGGTCTTCTATCTCCTTTTCCCATTCCGGGATCGTATAGTTCCCGCTTGTAATGGTGGCTGTCAGTTCGCTACTCAATACGCCGTCGTACTTTTCCTTGAAATTGATCTTGTTATTGGTCGAATCAATCGTAAACACGTTTCCTGTTTCGAGATGAATGGTCCCCTCGCCCACCTCATTGTCACCTGTGTAACTTACAAGTCCGGTATCGTCCACAGCTTCGAAACCCAGAAGGGATGACGCATCGGAACCGCTCCAGAGGAGCTGTAATTCCTCGAGGTCGGAACCGTCCTCTGCTATGGTAAACTTTTTTGTGGAACTGTCGTAAGAGACACTATATTTGACACCGTAGAAAGACTGACTTTCCAATTCGCTTTTTATCTTCGCTTCCAGTTCAGAGACCGTGTAATTTCCGTCTGCGATGGTGGCCGTCAGTTCGCCACTCAATCCCCCAGCCCCAACCACATTATCTTCCTTGAATTTGATCGTATTGTTGTTCGCATCAACCTTAAATTCCAAAACTTCTTCTGTTTTGGCAAAGGCGGCCGTGCTTTTGAGCTTGTGCGCCAGGGCCAACTGCCCCACCGTGATGTTGTACGATCCTGTGGTCGCGGAGCTGCCTGCCGATGCCGAAAAAATATCGGTATCGCCTGAGGAGGCCGAAAAGATAGTGAGAGAGTTCACTGAATTAAGACCTGCCATGGCGGATTTGAGACCGGTCAGAGTGCTCCGCAAGCTGCCATAGACCGTCAAGTCTACCTGGTAACCGGCCTCCCGCTGTTGAAGCTTAACAATAGGCTGCTGTTGCAACTCTAAAAGCTGGCTAATAATACTGTTGGTATCAAGACCTGATATAAGACCGCTAGCTGAAATTGACATAATCACTCACTCCTTGAACTCAGGGACTTCGCCCCAACTCTTCTAACCACTTCAATTTATCTGTTCTTTATTAGTATTATCGACATTTTGTAGAAAAACTTGATTGTATAGAAATTTCTTTTTTGAGCGGCGTATTCAGCCGTCGTAGCTGCCGCGTTGCATAAAATCCCCGCCTGCCAACGCCCCGTACGGCATGCAGCTTACACGCTAGCGTGCCTGGCAACCTGCCCGCCATTGCCAGAAACCTGCCCGCCATTGCCAGAAATGCTAGCATTTGACCTGCCCGCTGTATGTGGCGATGGCAGGCGGGTGCCGGCACATAAGCTCAATGCTGTCTCAGGCGTTGGCAGGCGGGTGGCGGGCAGGGCGAAGCGATTTCATAACTTGATTGTATAGGAATTTCCTTTTTTAAGCGGCGCAGCCGCGTTGTATTAAATCGCGAAGCGATTTCATAACTTGAACGCTTGGATACAAACTTGCTTTGGCGTAACCTTCTGACTATTTTACCTTTTCCGTGAAATCTGATGTCAGACGGCTGGAGCAATGGGGACAATGCTGTGAACTTAGAGGATTACACACATTCGTTGACAATATGATACAATAATGTATAATGCCGTAATCGACCACCAAAACCTTTTCTTAAAAGGTGTATCTATTATGTATAATGAAAAAAGGAGCAGAAAATCGGAATTGTTACAGTTGATTCTCCTGGACAACCTTTATGCCCAATCCGGATCAGAACGTGTTATCTTCCAGGGCAGAACAGCTCTGAGATGGGTCTACGGTGGGATGAGATTTTCAGAAGATCTCGATTTTGTGACCGACTTGGGAGGAAAAGACATTGAAAAGATCCTGGCCGGGACGTTTCAACAGACCCAAAGGGCATGTATCGCACAGTTCGGCTCCGGGCAGCCGGAACATAAGAGCAAGACCAGACGAAAAGAAGCAATTAGTATGTGTTATACATATCGCCCCGAAACTCAACGTGAAAGAATTGCCGTAAGGATTTCCCCCTCGCTCTTTTTTGGATTTACTTATCACGATAGATTCTATATTGCGTCACCCGAAAAGGCTATCCTGGACACCTTCTATTACCGTGGAGCCATTCCAGCTCAGGATGAACTGGAACTCGATAAGATGGATTCCTATCTCCTCTCAAAAATGGTCAACAGGTATCCACAATCAGCCTCACGGTCGCTCCGCAACTTATTAAACCTGACGACATAAATTGTTGCACATTGAACACATCGTGCTCTTTGTTCCTTTCGTAGGGGTGGGGTTTACCTGCCCGCCAGTTCGTAGGTTGGGTTGAGCCCTGCGAAACCCAACAAAAAAGGATATGTTTCTCCTTCGTTCGTGCGCTGTGGTATCGCATGATCCTACTTATACTGCAGGAAAGAACAATCCTTGACAAATTGTTATCACAAATGATACGTATCCACGTGTTGTTGAGGCCGTGAAGAGAACTCTTTTGGAACAAGACGAACGTTTGAAAAAGGTTACATATATTGAAACTCTTTCCAAAATTGCAATTGCACTTGACACAACTATAGCAGAGTTTCTATCATAGCGGCTTCGCCGCTCAAAAGAGGAGTACGGATATGGAAACTCAGACAAGCGAGGAAATCAAGAAACTGATTATGGCTGAACTGCCCCGGCTTATGGAACGTGATCCGGCCATACGCAAGTATATCCTTAAAATGACAAGGGAGCAGTATGCTGACAAGATTGAGACCGAAGACCGGATTGAGCGGATACTGGATGAATTAAAAAGGGATCGGGAAGACCAGCAAAAAAGATGGGAAGAGAATCAGAGGGTAATCAATGAGATGTTGGCTTCCATCATGGCGGTTAACAGCAGAATCGATTCCTCTATTGGCGCTTTGGGCTCCAGATGGGGCTTGAGATCAGAAGCGGCGTTTCGGAACGGTCTTAGAGCGATTTTGGAAGAGTCATTTGGCGTAAAGGTAGAGCGGTATGAAGATTATGACCATGATGGTTTGGTTTTCGGCCGGCCGGATCAGGTAGAGCTTGACGTTATCATTCACAACGGCACGCTTATTTTGTGCGAGATCAAATCTTCCGTGAGCAAGCCGGATATGTACATCTTCTGGCGTAAGAAAGAATTTTACGAAAGTAAACATGATGTTAAGGTCGCTCGGGTTATGGTCATTTCGCCCATGATAGATGACAGGGCCGGAGTCGTGGCTAAGAACCTGGGTGTAGAGACATATGGATACGCCGAAGATGTGACCATCTGAGCAAATAGACGTTGCCATAAATATACTTCTCGGAAATTCTACAACCCCCTTCCCCGCTGACAGGCTCCATAGCTCCGCTGTATGATTGTCCGGTATCCAGGCAGTCATTGCGAGCGAAGCGAAGCAATCTCCTGCTTCATCATTTCATTCCGGCTAATACACCGGCCCCTTTCTCAGGTCAAAGAGAAGGACACTTTCATCAGCCATCTCTTGAAGGCTCCGGGTGAAGCCGCTTTTTGAGATGAACAGAAAATGCTTGTGAACATCGTCCAACCCCTTCAATTTCTCCGCCTTTTCTTTCAGTTGCCGCAGTGCCTGGATACCCATCGGACTATTTTGCCACTTAATCTCCCCCAACAATACATTCTTCTCTTCACCATCAAGTGCCATAATGTCGATTTCAATATTTTTGTCCCAGTAGCGCCCCAACCTTTCGTAATCAAATGGGAGTGTTCCTGTCAGTGTCTCCAAGACGTCCACGATAATCTTTTCGCAATGCCGTGACACATAGTAGTCAAATTCCGGGGAGAGCTTTTCCTGCCACACGAAATCAATCTTCTCCATCTCCAGGTGTCGCAAATTCTGGCGGACAAAGCGAAACCAGAAATTGATGAATGGATCACGAATAAAATACAATCCTTTTTTTGACTTATGAGGGAACTTTTCTGTGACGGGCACTTCACGGTACGTAATGTGGAGTTGATCCAGGATAGCCAGGTATTTAGTTTTGAAAAATTGAAGGAATAGCCGGATCTGTGCTGATCAAATATGGAAACTCATCAATGATCAAGGCAAGCCTCTGTGATCTCTTCTCCTTCAGATAAATAAAAACTTGCTGCCACTCGGAAAACGGCTTGATCATGAGGAGAGAATCATTGAAAAATTCGGCAATGGCCTCGGAGAGCTGGAAAAGCTGGTCTTTTTTAGAACTCTTTGTCGCCAAGAAATATATAGCAGGATATTGGCTGCAAAATTCCTTGAGCAGATAGGTCTTACCGACCCTTCGCCTACCCCACAGGATAATGAGCTGCGTGGATTCTTCATGAAACTTTTCTACCAGAAACCTTAATTCTCTTTCTCTATTAACCATACCCCTAATCCCCCGGCCCTGTGAAATGTACTTTCTTCTATTTCATCAGGGTCAATTCGCACTCCCGTGACCCCCCCTCTCTCTCATCAATGGGTACCTATATTATTATAATGTGCCTACCTATATTTTGATAGCATGACAAAGTCAACCAAAAAAACGCCTCCCTTTTCAGGCCTCCGGCTCGGGTTCACGGTTCACCGTTGACAGTTCGTAGGTTGGGTTGAGCCCCGCGAAACCCAACAAAAAGGGATATGTTCCTCCTTTGTTCGTGCCCTGTGGTGGTATCGCATGATCCCTATGCTGCAGGAAAGAACAATCCTTGACAAATTGTTATCACAAATGATACATATATAAAATGGGGAAAAAGAAATATCGGAATCATCTTTTTGTGGACTGTGTTGGAGACCATGCCCCGCGACATGTTCACATATTCAAGGATGACGGCTTCGCAAAAAGTCCAATTTCTGTGTTGCGCTGCATCCTTCGTCACTGCGGCGTACAGTAAGTACGCCTCATTCCTCAGGATTTGCGCGCCTTGAACTTGGAGCTTTTTGCTTTGCCGTCTAATTCGGACTTTTTACGAGACCATAAAGGATAAGAGGTTGGTCGGAAAATTATGGGCAATTTCAAAATGACGTCCGCCATAAAGAGGGGATTGGAATTCTTAGGATACAAGAAAGAGGTGTGAAAAATCATGGGACATGTCATTACAATAACCGATCAAGATAACAGAAAGCTTTTTAAGAGGCAGATTCCTTCCGGTGCATATCCACGTGTTGTTGAGGCCGTGAAGAGAACTCTTTTGGAACAAGACGAACGTTTGAAAAAGGTTACATATGTGGAGGAGGAAAAGGCATTCAGAGTAGTTTTCAACAACGGAAACAAATACCTATTCCCCAGGAGATACTTAAAAGAACAGGATGACGGTTCAAAAGTAGTAAACGTGAGGATTGTATTATATGGCTTTGGATTCAATGCTAAACTTGCATCCGGGAAAAAAATGGATGTTATGTCGGATTTAATACTGCATCACTGTGAACCCAAGTATGAATTTTATGAAAAAAGTCGTAACTACAAGGAGATAGAACAAAAATCCCGGGAAAAAGGGAAGATGGCAGGTAAAAGGGTTAAAGCAATGCGCATATCAAAAGGAATAACTCAGGCACAACTTTCAGAAATGACAGGAATTCAAAGGCCAAATCTGTCCAGACTGGAGAATGCAAAAACAAATCCCAATATTGAAACTCTTTCCAAAATTGCACTTGCCCTTGACACAACTATAGCAGAATTTCTCGCATAGGTTTGTCATCCCTTCGATCCTGCCCCGTAGTCAGAATGATCGTACCGGGGCCCGCCCCGTAGAACAATTATTTCATTCCGCCGCAGGCGGATTATTTACCCCGTGGAATGCCCTTCATGTTCATGATTCCACTGGGGCGTTTTCTGCCTTTCTTCCCCGCCTGCCATTGCAAGGCACGAGCGGGCAGGTGGAAAGGCAGAAAGATAAAAAAATCCTGTCGATCCTGCCTGCCCCGTAGGTAGGTACTATCGTACCGGGGTTAATCCTGTCAAAAATACCAAATA
>JAQYWL010000010.1 GCA_030145035.1 Desulfobacteria bacterium
AGCCTCAATCCGTTCATCTATGAGGGACTTGATGCCTTCGAGAAATTCAATGCGGGCTTTGTTCATGTGTTCAAAAAAAGGGGATTTTCTATCCACCATGTCCCTGAGGCACCCTACAACGAGGCACATAGGGCAAATAAAGCCCGCCTCTTTTTCGGCTGTTTTTTTTGCTGTCTTCTTGGCAGCCATGATTTCCTCCAAACTTGATAATGAAATCGCGAAGCGATTTCATAACTTGATTACAACCTTGTCTCGTTCTACCTTCGCACCTGAAGGTTGCCTGGCGGCGATGTTGCGGGGGAGCAACACGTGGCGCTTAAACCCACCGATGCGAACAATTAATTCCTCGTTGCGTTTGCTGAGCTCCACTTCCTTTTTTGTGAGGAAGGGGATCTTGATATCCAGAAAGTAATCGTCCCCTAACTTTCTGAAGGTATAAGGGGTGTCTGCATAGAGGATCTGCTCGGGGCTGAGGCTGCCGTAGGTCTCTTTGGCCAGCTTCGACAGTTCTGCCATGCCCAGGACCTGATCGCTCAGCATGGGGACCTTAAGGATCGGAATGGGGCTGAACAGGTGCTCGGTCTTTTTGATGTAGCGGCCCTGGGTCTTTTTCCACTGCGCAAAATAGCCATCGTCAACGGCCTCGGGGAGTATGCGATTAATGATAACGGCATCCACACACATCTTGTAGAGGCAAAAATACATCTCGGCTCGCTGTGTCTCTTTCAAGATGATCTTCTCGGGGTTTGTAATCAAACGCACCGTGGTGATGTTGGGATCTGACAGGATCCTGTCGATTCCTTCCAGCCGATCAAAGAGCCGCTGGATCGTGGCAAAATACTCGTCTTCCGGGAGGGGGACATCATAAAGCCGCTTTGTAATGGGCCGGGCTATCTTAACGATCCTGCGCTCAACATCAAAGAGTTTTTTCATGTACCACTCCAGGCTTGTGGGGATGCTGATAAACCGGATCGACTCTCCTGTAGGCGCACAGTCAAGGAGAATTACGTCATAGCGCTTCTCAGCCACGTAGCGGTTGATGTGCAAGAGCGAGCTCACCTCCTCCATGCCGGGGAGGATGGCAAGCTCTTCTGCCAGGACCTCATCAATGCCTGAGATGTTCAACAGGCTGCTAATGTACTTGTGGACCTCCCCCCAGTTCTTCTTGATCTCTTCCTGGACATCCACCTCCTGGATGGAAAGGTTCCTGGCTACCCGGATGGGCTTTCCCTTGTTCTTGTCCATGAGGGTCTTGTCAAGGTCAAAAGAATCGACCAGGCTGTGGGCTGCATCAAGAGACATGATGAGGGTCTTGAGGCCTTTTTGGGCACAGGCCACCCCGCTTGCAGCCGCAATGCTGGTTTTTCCGACACCACCCTTTCCTGCAAAAAGCACAATTCTCATAGACAACCCTGAAATGAGTGGGAGCCGATTAGTCCGAAACAGAGGCCCCAGAATACCTAAATGGACGATTATTTAAAATGATCTTCCGAGGATTACCTCCAGAGAAAGAGGTAGGGATCAATATTGACGTATTGTTTATACAATATGAATTAGAGACGTGCAAGATAAAATGGCATTGTCTTCAAGGAGAGTGAGAGGGGACCGCCTCTCGTCCCCCGTCCCCCTCTCCGTCCTGGAATTGGGTGGGATGGTGAGGATGAAAACTAAGGCGTTTTTGCAATCCAAAGACGAAAGAATTCATCATCGAATCTGTATTTGCCCTGTTTTTCCTTTTCCAGGATTCCTTTGTTCTCCAATGCCCTTAATGAAGCCTGGATAGAAGATACTCCGAGTCGCCATCTTGCGATGAAGTCCTTAGAAAAAATGCCGTCCGGATCATCTTTGACCATAGCAATAAGGAATTCTCTTTGCTTTTGCGAGATGCCGTCCCAAAGTGCTTCGTAATTCGTAGACTCCTGATTAACAATCGTCCATATTGCTTTGTCCACCAAGGCTTTTTCTATCACTTTAGAATCCCTTGCCTCTTCCCATATACTATGGGCGATCCGTTGGATATTGTATGGTATATCACGGCCTTTTTCCAAGATTAGATCAACTACACCGTCACTTAACTTATATCCGCCTTTCATAAACCAACTTACAATAAATGCGGTGAATAAACCTCTCGGGATAGGAGTTAACTCAATAGTTCTTCCCATACGATAGAAGGCTCGCCTTTTGTCTTTCACCATGTCACGTATGACAGATCTCTTAGAACCGGAAAAAATATAGCCGACTCGCTGATGAGATTGGACCACTGCCCGAATAGCCTTTTCCACATCTGTTCCATTATATTTAGGAATATCGGAAAACTCGTCAATGATAATTACAAATTGTTTTTTATTCTTTATTGACACCTTTTCAGGATATTCCAAAACCTCACTCAATATTTGAAAGACTTCCTTTTCCCTGGCAATATATTCCACAGAGAAAGAGACTGTGCCATCTGGATTCGGATCCAATTTGGGTCGTAGGCCCGGAAGAATACGCGGGATGGCCTTAACCATTTTCTCAAGCTTGCCCTCAACAACTTCGACAACTGCTCTTGCATATAGCTCAGTAAAATGCCGGAGGGTAGGGGCCTTAAAAAGATCAATGTAAGCCGTGAGAAAACCCTCCTTTTTTAAGTTCTCCTGCAGATTTTTCAACAGGCAGGTCTTGCCGATACGTCTGGGAGAAACTAAGAAGACCTTACCCACATTCCTCATTTCCCTTGCTAATTCGGAAAGTTCACCTTGCCTGTCCGCAAAATGATCACCGAAAACAAGACCTCCATAAATAAAAGGATTTCGCAATTTTGTCAGCCTACTTTGTCTCTACACAGTCCAAAGTTCTGTCATTCCTGCGGAAGCAGGAATCCATAACCCCTTTCCCCGATCAGGTCGAGGACAAGGATTTTCCTGGATTCCCGTTCCCCGCCTTCGCGGGGACAAGTTTACCCCTGCGGAAGCAGGGGCAGGAATGACGGTTCAGACAATATGATATTTGTTTAAAATTCATGGAGTTAGGAAGAACTTTGAACTCTCAAGTTTGTCTGTTTTGTTTCAATAAAATCTGACAAAAGATATTACGCTATTTGCGTAACGTTATCAACGTAACACTGAAAACAGGCTGAGTCAAGCAAAATAGATCTAAAGTTTACAAACATCGTGTGTTGTGTAATATTCCTTGCCCTAAGGTCATTGATAGGTCGGTTTTTTGTTTTGAGATAGGGAAATAACATGGACCCTAATGGAAAAGATGTATTGATAGAGGAGATTGACAAGGAGCTTCGCGCAGTTGATACCAGGCTAAAGAAAGTGGGACAGAGCCCCCACGCTACCGTAGCGTGCCCCCTCCCATAAGCGCTAAGTTGTTTTTGCCTAGGAGGGACTGAAAAAAATGAACATCTTTCAAAACAACCCCGTATGGCATAAATGCAACCTGTGAATGTTTACAAAATAACTTAGCGTTTATGGTGCCCCCTCCCCGCCTGCCAACGCCTGGGTCGCACCGAGGTTACAATGCCCACACAAGGCAATGGCGGGCAGGTGCGGGGCACATGTTGCTCACAACGACGACGGAAGTCAGCCCTCATAGGCGAAAGCACGAAATGCAAAAGGGTAAAATTGAGGGAGTGAGGGATTGAGGGATTTTTGAAATATTTGATATGATCACCATAGGTTTTTCATCCCACCACGCTGAAGTTCTCCCTTACGCGCAGCGCCAAATGGAACAACACCAGATCATCGTGCTGGAAGAAGCACCCTTGCCGGAGTTTCTGGACATGCTCGATGGCAGGCTTTCCATTGATGAATACATGATGGCTCTCGATTCGGGATTTCCCGAGTTTGAGCGTCTGATGTGCATCCTGCTCAGGGAGCTGCACAGCAAAGGCCGACAGATCATTCAGGTGGAGCCCTATCTTGAGACCCTCCTTCAGATACACGAACTCCTTTCCGACGGCAAAACACCGGAAGATGTAGTGAGAGACCCACGTCTTGAAAGCGTGTATAAGGCGGAAAAACGTGCCACAGGGGCACTTATTGATTACTATGCCGATTCTTTGAGGGCACCGTTTGATGAAGTAATACGGGCAGTAAATGCCTTTGCCAGGGCCGATGCAGACCGGCTGGTGATGCGTGAGCGCCTGCGTGCAGAGGCCATCAAACCTCTAACTTCACACGGGGTGGATATCTACGTGGAAGCAGGCTACATCCATTATCCCCTGTATCACTACCTCAAGAAGGCCCTTGGGCGTGCCCAAAGGATTTGCGTTGTGTACTTGCTTGCACCCGTGGTTCGTAGACTCCAAGGAAGGCGCCGAAATATGGGGCCCGGCGACATTCTGACCCTCCATTATGCCTTGCATGGGGGGTTGCGGGAGGAACTGGCAGACTTGCTGGCATCTCGCAGCCTGATCTACATCAAGTTGCTTCAAAAGGATGAGATGCTTCCCGTGGACTCTGATGCACCCCACAGCGAGGACGAGGTTAGAGTAAATCGGGTCGTGGATAGCTTAAGTCTTGAAGACTGCCGGGCCCTCTTTGATCGGATTCGACTTGCAAAGCGGGAACGGGCCCTTCAGGTGGTGCAGGCCTATCTGGCGGAAGGGTCCCAATAGGTTGAGGAAAATATAGACGAGGGATTTAGTCCATTAGTTGTGAAGTTCGTGTTTTTTGTAGCAGAAATTTTTGGCCAATGTCATAAGACCTTTCAATAAAGGCTAAATTCGAAATCCGAATATCGAAATCCGAAACAATTTTCGAATTCCAAAAATTCAAATGACCAAAACAGATGGATAGATAAAGTGAAGTCCGGTAGGATGGCTGCTTGTTAATTGTTTTGAACATTTTGAGAATTCGTATTTCGGATTTGTTTCGTATTTCGGATTTCGAGCTTCGGATTTTCC
>JAQYWL010000237.1 GCA_030145035.1 Desulfobacteria bacterium
ATATCATATATAGGCGCAACGTCAGCGTAAAATCTGACACGGGCTAAGACAGCTTGTGCCGAATTTGTATGTAGAATCTAACGACATCGGAAACAACTCATATAAAAAGAAAGGAGGATGAAAAGATGGTTACTCGTCGTGATGTACTCAAGAGCGTTGCTGTGGGGACTGCTGCTTTTGCGCTTTCTCAGCTCCCTGGTATGGGATGTGGTCCTGGAGAAGTGGAAGAGAAGGTTGAAGAAGTCGAAAAACCCCACGAAGTCGAAGTCGAAAAACCCCACGAAGTCGAAGTCGAAAAACCCCACGAAGTCGAAAAAGTTGAAAAAGTTTATTTGCCACAAGAGGCTATGGCCCGACTCAGAAAGGGCAATCAGCGGTATGTTTCGATGAACCGGCTCTCTGACCCGGGAGTGGGCCCTAAGGCCCGTGCGCCTCTGACCAAGGGACAGTGGCCTTATACTACAATTCTGTGCTGCTCTGATTCCCGTGTCCCGCCCGAATTGATCTTTGATGAAGGATTGGGCTGCCTGTTCATTGTACGTGTTGCCGGTAACATACTGACTCCGCCATTGTTGGGCAGTATTGAATATGCATCGATGCACTCCACGAGCCGGTTAATCATGGTCATGGGACACGAGTCTTGCGGGGCCGTGGGTGCTGCCGTGCATGTAGCGGAACATCCTGGTACAAAGGAGACTCCGGGTATTGATAATATTGTAAATTGCCTTATGCCTGCGGTCCTGAAAGCCCGGAAAGAGACGGGATATCATGGCAAGGAACTCGTGGAGGCTGCTGCCAGGGAAAATGTGCGGATGGTCGTCAAGCAGATTGCCGACGAAAGCCAACCTTTGAGGAAGATGCAGGACAGGGGAGAACTCAAGATCGTCGGGGGTTACTATTCACTGACCACCGGCATGGTTGATATCTGGGTCTAGGTCCCTGAAGGTAGGACTGACTCCTTACCATAAACTGTTTTCAACACCACCACGCTTTCGATAATCATCCAAATCTCCAGGACAAATACAGCTATCCCGGTGATTAATAGGAGCCAGTTCGAGGTATTATAGAATTTCTGGATGTTGAAAACCATGGCCCATCCGGTTATGATAATCATAAAAACCATGGGAATCCCTGTATACGCGATGTTGATCCTGCGGCGTGCCAGATAGATGGTGGTCACCAGCAGGGCCAGACCGGCCAGGAGCTGATTCACTGTTCCAAACAGGGGCCATAACTTCAAAGCGCCCTTACCGCTGCCGTCATAAAAGGCCAGGAGCCCGGCCGTAATAACCGCAAAAGCAGTCCCCGGCTGTCGTCCTGCCAATGGTTTAAGATTGTAGGCATTGCACAATTCCACTACCACATAGCGCTGTATACGTGTGGCCGTATCAACCGTGGTGGCCGCAAAGGAAACAATAAAAACAGCCATTGTGGCCAGTGCTATTTTGACAGGGATACCATAGCTCTGAATCATGTTGGCCGAGCCATGGACAAATGCTCCCAGCTTGGAGCCCAGACCCGCAGCAGCACCCCAACTTGCATAGTGATGGTTGAAGGCGGCTGCACCAGTAAATATCTCACCCCCTTTGCCGGCCAGTCCCAGACCAATCCCCGCAGCAACCGCAGCAATAACCAGGGTCGACAGTGTCCCTTCCATCAGCATACCGCCATAACCAATAAAAAGCGAACTGGTTTCATCATCACACTGTTTGGATGAAGTTCCTGAACTGACAAGGCTGTGAAATCCGGAGATCGCACCACAGGCAATTACCACAAAAATAAAAGGCCATACGGGCGGCGCACCCTTGACTGTGAAATTAACAGCCGGCGCCACAATCGGGGGGTGAGCTACAATGACACCAAGGGTCAACAGCACCATGGCAATCACAAGCTGGTGGGAGTTAATGAAGTCGCGAGGTTGGAGTAAGGTCTGAACCGGTAGGCTCGAAGCCAGCCATGCTTGAAGAACAAGAACAAGAACGATCCAGGTGATTAGAGCCGATTTTCCGCTCATGCCAAAGAGAATCTTGAAATCAATTGGGAGGTAGGCACCGACGATCACAGTCGCATACATAATAATGACAGCGATGATGCTGGGCCAGAAGATATTCTTCCCTTTTTTGTAGATAAGATGGCCAAGATAGAACGCAATAACAAGTTCAAACCATACAGGGATTACCGCAACAGGATACATGGTGAAAAGGATGGCTATGGTCAAGGCAAAAACCGCGATCACGATCCAGAGTTCAAGAAAGATTATTAACAGAAAGAGAGTTCGAACCCTCTTGTTGATGATATCAGCGGCCAAATCCCCTATGGACCTGCCATTGGCCCTCAGAGAAACCACCAGAGCGCCAAAATCATGGACAGCTCCGAAAAAGATTGAGCCGAAAAATACCCAGATTACAGCCGGCACCCAGCCCCAGATGATCGCGATCGCCGGTCCGATGATCGGACCCAGGCCTGAAATGGAGGTGAAGTGGTGTCCAAAGAGGATTTCTTTTTTGGTGGGAACAAAGTCATGGTTATCCTGAAGCACAATGCTTGGACAAACAGCATCAGGGTTCAGTTTGAAGATCTTGCGTGCCAAAAACTTTCCGTATGTATGGTAAGCCAGAAAATACCCTGCCATCATAAGTCCAGCTAAAACCAATGAATTCATGAAGCAACCTCTTTCTACCTTTACACAACATGCTTCGATCGTTTAACTTAGGGGTTTCGCCCCTTTTACCCTTTCAAAGAACTAAAATGTTATAAGTGCTCTAATAACACTCTTCCCATCTTTGCTCTTTTGGACCATAATTTTTCAGTGCCAGTATGGAGGTGAAGTTATAACTAAATGGGCGGTCCTTCCAATTCGCTAAGGTGTAGATCGTCCGGATAAAGCGGCAGCCGGATCCGGATCTCAGTACCCTCTCCGACTGTGGATTTCACGCTGATTTCGCCATGGTGTTCGCTTACGATGCGGTGGACGGTGGTCAAACCCAATCCGGAACCCTGGGGGTTGGAGGTAAAAAAGGGATCAAAGACTTGTGGGAGGTCCTCCGGGGGAATGCCGATTCCGGTATCCGCTACTTTTATGATTATCTGCCGTCCCTGCGGGTAGGCGGCAATGGAGAGCTCACCTCCGCCGGTCATAGCTTCTCGTGCGTTCCGGAACAGGTTCTTGAGCACCAGGGAAAGCAGCCTCTCATCTCCCGGGAAGGTGATCTCCTCTCCTGGGAGGTCAAGGTGCACTTGAATATCGGGACTTGCCCAGCTCTGCCGCCATTCCTCTAAGGCGTGTTCTATTAGCTTTTCAAGATTGACCTCCCGGAACTCGGGCTCGCGCATATTGGCATAGTTCTCTACGTCTTGGACCATTTTTTCCAGACGGGCGAGCTCTTTGAGGATAATCTCAACATATTTGTGGGCAGAATCTCCAGGGGAGAGCTGCTGCTTGAGCCGCCTGGCGAATCCGCCGATGGACATGACCGGATTCCGCACCTCATGGGCCACACCCTGGGAAAGCCGCGCCAGGGCACCCAGTCGTTCACTTTGAATAAGCTTCTGCTGCGTTTTCTTGAGTTCCTCCGCGGTAAGGGTGAATTTCTCCTGCAGACGCTGATATAGGCGGGCGTTCTCCATGGCAATGCCGATCTGGTTGCCTACCACGGTAAGGAGCTCCAGATCCTCCTCCTCAAAAGGCCCTCCCCGTTTATTCAGTACTTCCAGCACCCCGATCAGGCGGCCCTTGTGCTTGATGGGTACGCCGATAATGGAGCGGGTCTTGAATCCGCTGTATTTATCCATCCGTGCGCTGAAGCGTTTATCTTGGTAAACATCGGCCACCAGCAAAGGTTTTCCCTCCCGGGCTACCCAGCCGGCGATGCCCTCACCCATTGATAAGCGGATCTTTCGCGCCCTACTTCCTCCCTTCCCTCGAGCTAATCGAAAGAAGAGTTCGTCCCGCTCATAATCCACCTCGAAAATCGAGCTGGCCTCCGCATCCATCAATTCCTCCACATACTTCATAGCGTTGTCCAACACCTCCATGAGGTTCAGGGTGGAGTTGACCAGCGTCGACAATCGGGCGAGAGCCTTTATTTCGTCTTCACAACCTTTAAACATAAACAAGTGATGGTGGTAGGTCGTATTTGAACGCCAAGCTCACTTGCCGGAAGGGCGGCTTGGTAGTGGACGAAACCACCGGAAAATTGAACTTGAAAAAAATGGTTAACAGCTAAAGCCGTGCGGCCCTTCCGGTCAACGTGAAGCGCCATGTTCGGCATTTTCAGGATGCCACTTCATGTGTAGTTTGCGGATTCAAGGGGGCCGATGTCTCGAATTCCTCTGGTGCCACCGGATGTGGCGATTATTCGTTCGTGGAGATCAAGAACTTCGGGAAGTGAGAGATATCGCACTACGCTAACCGTTCATAAAGCTCTTTGTTCTTAGATAGAACTCTGCGCACCGCTATCTCGAATTCCGGCTCTGGCTGCGCAATGAGATCTTCGATGGACGCGGTCACAAATTGGTCCAGCAGCAAACCATATTTTTGGGCCTTCTCTCGAAGCAAAGCGGCCTTGGAGTCGTCGAGTTGGACCGTGATCGTTGTCATATTATTAGAACCCCCTGGCATCAATTGGTTGCAAACAACATAGCTGAAATCGTTCCGCTTTTCAAATGAAATCCTTCACATAAGGAAGAATATGGGGTCAGGTCTCAACATTCAACAAGCCCGGTTTTCCTTGCAATCTCAGCCATAGCTTTCTTAAGTTTTTTATCCTCAAGAACCTTCTGTTTGAATCTCAGGCTGCACTGGCTGACCGCTGAACCCCTCATGCCGTAATAAGCACCGATTTCCCTGAGAGCAAAGCCGCCATATCGGTGACTTGCGTAAATGCAAAACTTCCTGCAAAGGG
>JAQYWL010000304.1 GCA_030145035.1 Desulfobacteria bacterium
AAACAGCTTGCCCACTTTGCCGAAGATATCGCAGAAGATGGTGTGGCCCCGAAATTCAAACCTGGCGAGATAGGCATGAGTAATGCCATTGGGCAGGCTCTGAAAAAGGCATTGGAGGATGTGCGTGCAGGTCATGAGCGCCACTTGAAGTTAAAAGAAGACAGCGAAGTCAAGAAACACTCGGGTCTTGTGATAAGCCTGGATCTCACCGTCCAACAGGAGGCTTACCAAGCAGCAGAGATCGAAGACTGGCTAAAGAACACATAGTACAGCGTCTTGCAATTGTCTTTATCCGCCTCAGCTGAAATCGGAGATCGATCGCGCCGTGGAACAGAGTGATGACGACATGATGTAGACTTGTTCTAAGGAGTTCTCAGGTGATTCAGAACGATGCGTCATTCATAAGGTTTTCCTTGTTCTGGGGAGGACTCCTTTTTTTCCTGGTGCTAGAGATCTTGGTGGCGTACAGGCAGAGTTCGGTCTCCAAGGTAAAGCGCTGGATCAATAACATTACCCTCACGGTGTTCAACAGCTTGATCCTTCAAGTGGTATTTGCAGGGGCAATTGTCAGGACGGCCATGTACGTCACAACTTATCAATTGGGCGTACTCAACATGGTGGCGCTGCCCGAGTGGGTCAGACTTTTTGTTACAGGGGCCTTTATGGATTTCATGCTTTACGTATGGCACCTCCTAAATCATGAGATCCCTTTGCTCTGGCGATTCCACAGGGTTCACCATAGTGACCTGAACATGGATGTATCTACCGCAACCCGCTTTCACATTGGTGAGCTGGCCATGTCAGCCATTATAAAGATATCTCTGGTCTTTTTTCTCGGGGCGAATCCGCTTGGGGTGCTCATCTTTGAGAGTGCTCTGGTCTTCTGTGCCCAGTTCCATCACAGCAGCTTAGAAGTTCCCGGATGGTTTGAAACCCTTTTCTGGATTCTCTTCGTGCCCCCATCCATGCACCGGATCCACCACTCGGTTATCATCAAAGAGCGCGACACAAACTATGGCACTATTTTTTCTACGTGGGATCGATGGCTTGGCACGCTTTTGACCGATGTGGACCAAAGCAGAATCCGCATAGGCATAGGTGCCTATCAGAAGCCGGACAAGCTGAACTTTCACCATCTGCTTGCGATGCCGTTTACAATGCCAGTCAAGTAAGGATTTAGAAGCTGTTTAACGCAAATTTCTAGTCGATGTTGTGAAGGAACTAAGAAAGGAGGCGCTATGAAGCATTTTGAATATCAAATAACCCACCATCCAGGGGAGAGCTTTGACCAG
The DNA here is from genome assembly GCA_030145035.1 of Desulfobacteria bacterium. Classification (GTDB taxonomy): domain Bacteria; phylum Desulfobacterota; class Desulfobacteria; order Desulfobacterales. The sequence continues at coordinate 1,293 of JAQYWL010000304.1, forward strand.
GTCGTCTATTTTTGTACAGAGACCGCAGAATGTAGCCTGAATGAGGTTCCTGGTGATCAAACAAAGATCCTGACTGACATATTGAACGAACGAGGACAGCAAGGCTGGGAACTCGTCCAGGTCTATTTTGGAAAAGATGGTGTAATGGCCTTTTGGAAACGCAAAGTCAAGAAAAAGGAGGACTAACCATGGAGAACAACATCAACTGGGAAATCGAAATGGATGAAGCTCTGGCACGGGCTCGGGGTGAGAGCAAGCCTGTGCTGCTTGATTTCTACAACCCGGGTTGAATTGGTTGTCAACAGATGGATGCCGTGACGTATCCTGACGCCAGGGTCATCGGATTCATCAGTGAGAACCTGGTTCCGCTACGCGTTCAATTCGACGCTCAACCCTTGTCCGCAGATTTCAACGTCAAGTGGACGCCTACTCTGGTCACATTGGATTCACAAGGAAAGGAGCATCATCGGACAGTCGGTTTTCTCTCTCCTGAAGAGTTAATTCCGTCCTTGTTGCTGGGAATTGCCAAGTCCTATTTTGAAACGGACCGATTCGACGAGGCCCTTCAAAGTATTGATAGGCTGTTAGCAGAGTACCCAAAGAGTGACTCTGCACCGAAAGCCATCTATATTCGTGGGGTATGCCGCTACAAGAGCACGCACGATGCAAAGCCTCTCAAAGAAGCATATGAAAAGCTGAATGCGGAGTACCCGTCAAGCGAGTGGACGAAGCGTGCCTATCCGTATAGGCTTTTGTAGGCTTTGTTGTGTGAAAGCAGCTATTCAACTACCCGGGGCAAGCAAGAAAAAAGCCGTAATAAAGGCCTCCATCCTTGTGACCTTTATTATTGTAGCTATTGCTCTGGTTCGATTCACCCCGGTTAGAGGTTATCTCACACCTGAGACACTGGGCCGGTTCCTTGACAACGCAGGAATCTGGGCTTCCTTGGTCTTTATGCTGGTTTACGCCGTGGGCGTGTGCCTTTTTATTCCAGGTACCGTGCTGACGGGCCTGGGGGCTGCTATATTCGGCCCCTATCGGGGATTTCTGTACGTATGGGTTGGAGCCATGTTAGGCGCCAGTTCCGCTTTTTGGATCGGTCGCACCTTAGGGAGGGATTTTTCCGAGTCTTTGATAGGCGATAAACTGAAAAAGTACGATGACGCAATAGAGCGTAACGGATTTGCCACCGTTCTTTACCTGCGCCTCATATATTTTCCTTTCACGCCGATGAATTTCGGAATGGGGCTGACAAAGGTGCATTTCTGGGATTACCTTTTTGGCACAGGTCTAGGCATTATAGTAGGAACCTTCGTTTTCACATTTTTTATCGGCACGCTAAAGGAAGTCTGGGTCAGCGGAGACTGGGAGCAACTTGTTTCTGGAAAAGTTGTTTTCTCGGTTCTCCTGTTCATCTTTTCGTTCTTCATTCCCAAAATCATCAGGAAGATCAAGAAAGAGAAGTAATCCATGCCCTTTTTGGGCACCTGACGACGAACACAGGGTTGATACGGAGGAAATTCAAATGAAGATAGGTTTTGTCGGCATAGGGAAAATGGGCAGTGGTATGGTCGGTCGTTTGTTGAGGGCAGGCCATCAGATTGTTGCCTTCGACCCGGTGGAAGCGGCCGTGAAAGAAGCTGAGAACAAGGGGGCAATCCCAGCAAATTCGCTTCAGGAATTGGTCGAAAGACTTGAGGCGCCTCGTACTGTCTGGATTATGGTTCCATCCGGGAAGCCAACCGGAGATACAATTATATCTTTGTCTAATCTATTAGGAGAAGGTGACATTTTGATTGATGGGGGGAACTCTTTCTACAAGGATTCGATGAAGAGAGCTCAGGGGCTTAAGGAGAAAGGAATTTCATTCGTTGATGTAGGGACAAGCGGCGGCATTTGGGGGCCCAAGATAGGCTATTGTTTGATGATCGGTGGAGAACGAGACATATTTAGAAAGATTGAGCCGATATTTAAAGCCCTGGCCCCAGAAAATGGTTACGCTTATGTTGGAACAGGGGGCGCCGGTCATTTTGTGAAAATGGTCCATAATGGTATTGAGTACGCCTTGCTTCAGGGCTATGCCGAGGGCTTTGAGATAATGCATGCAAAGAAAGAGTTCGATCTTGACCTCGCCAAGATTGCGTATCTATGGAATCAGGGGAGCGTTATCCGCTCGTGGCTTCTGGGGCTAGCTGAAAGCGCTCTTAAGGAGGACCCTAATCTCAAGTCTGTAAAGGACTATGTTGAAGACTCCGGAGAAGGTCGCTGGACGGTAGCCGAGGCGATCGAAGAAAACGTACCCGCACCGGTCATCACGCTATCGCTCCTTGAGCGCTTTCGCTCCCGCCAAGAAGAATCCTTTAGCGCCAAAGTGATCGCTGCGCTTCGTGATGAATTTGGGGGCCACGGAGTCAAAAGAAAAACAGGGGAAAGTGTTCCGGTAACATGAAAAAATGTCCCGCTATAGGGACAAGGAATTGGAAGCGGACAGCTATGCGAGGGAACTTTGAAAGCGTCAGACAGGAGGTGAACGCCAACAACGATATGAGCCGATGTTTGACCGTCTGTCTTTCATGCGTTCTCATTCTTATATCGCCTTGCCTGTCAGCCTGGCCGGATGAAATTCTACTTGACGATTATCGAGACGGCCTCAGCCCAAAATGGGAGGAAAAGTCTTTTGAAGGAAGGACGGAGTATCAGGTGACGCGGGAAGACAACCAATTGTGTGTTAGGGCCTCAAGCAATGCATCGGCTTCCGGGCTATACTACAAAATAGATTATGACACCAAGGAGTACCCTCTCCTCATGTGGCGCTGGAAGGTTGACCACGTCCTTTCAAAGGGAGATGCCCTGCATAAGGATGGCGATGACTACGCAGCGCGAGTTTATGTGATTTTTCCTTCTTGGGCCTTCTGGAAGACCAAAGCCCTCAACTATGTATGGGCCAATAAGCTTCCTCAAGGGGAAGCCGTTCCCAACCCTTTTGCCAAAAACGCGATTATGATCGCAGTTGAAAGCGGACCCGAGCGAACAGGGCGGTGGACTGAGGGGAAAAGAAACGTTTTTGAGGATTATCGCCGGTATTTTGGTGGAGAACCACCCAAGGTGGGGGCAATTGCAATAATGACCGACACCGACAACACCGGCGAGGCGGCCACCGCATGGTATGGACCAATAAGTATCCTTTCTGGTTCAAGCCGGTGAACGCCAAATGCCTCCTTAAGCGACGAACGGACTTACGTTAGGCTATTTCTCAACCAAAGGTTTTAACAAATATCTCAGACGAGCCAAAAAGATATTGGACGAGAACTGGACCGGTTCGTATACGAAGCCTTCACCCAGTCTCTATCCCCATCAGTGGAACTGGGATTCTGGTTTTATCGCGATCGGGTATTCTCATTACAACCAAAAGAGAGCTGAATTGGAGCTTTTGTCTTTATTCAATGCCCAATGGCCCAACGGCATGCTGCCCCAAATCGTCTTTAACCCTGAATTTCTAGGGAACTATTTTCCGGAACCGGATTTCTGGCAGGCGCCGGAAGGTCGACTCACAAGCGGCATCACAATGCCGCCCTTACACGCGATTGCCTGCCTTCACATTCTCGAAAATGCGCAGGACGAGGAAGAAGCGTTCTCGTTCTTGCGTAAGGTTTTTCCTGATTTGCTCGCATCGCACCGCTATTTCTATGAGTACCGTGATCCAAATAATGAGGGTCTCGTCTACATCCGCCACCCATGGGAATCTGGTATCGATAATTCTCCTAATTGGGATGCTACTCTGAGGGCCATTAAGATTGATAAGAACAAATTGCCTCCATATGAGCGAAGAGACGTGAAACACGGCATCCCGGCAGAAGAACGTCCGAGTGACGAAGATTATGACCGTTACGTTTTCTTAGTCGATCTGTTTCGGAGAAATCACTATGACGAGAAAGCAATTTTTGATGAGTGCCCCTTCTTGATTCAGGATTCATTGTTCAATTCGATTCTGTGTAGAGCCAATCAAGCTCTCTTGGAAATCGCTAACCACATAGGAGAAGACAGTAGCGAGATTCGGGAATGGACGGACCAAACAACCAGAGCGATAGGGACTAAACTTTGGTGTGATAGGTGCCGGATTTTTGAGTGTTATGATCTCGTTCGCAAGAGTCATATCCACGGTGCAACCGCAGCCGGTTTTATACCCCTGTTTGCCGGTGCTGCTTCCAGAGAACAGGCGAAAATCCTGTATGAGCACATGAACTCGATTCACTTCTGTGCCTTGCACCAGGGGAACTGCTTTACAATTCCTAATTTTGATATGATCCATACTTCAGTCAAAGAGGTAGCCGATTTTTTTCAGAAGGCCTGCTATCAGATTGGTCCCCATCGCTTTTCTCCAGATGATATAGAGCATGGCATACTGAGAGGCAATGCTCGCCCTCCTTATCGCCCTTTTCGTCAATTCAAAAAGCGGGATCCTCGATTAGCCTTTGCTGTAGAGCGTGTAGACGCTCGCATTCATTTTGCCCTGGTTTGCGGCTCAAGATCTTGTGCACCTATCCGCTTCTATGACCCGAATGAAATCGAACAACAACTGGAATTGGCAGCCTACAAATTCGTCAATAGCTCCGAGGTGGTAATTGCACCTGAAGAAAAGAAAGTCATCATATCCCAGGTTTTTGACTGGTACCAGCGAGATTTCGGAGGGAAAAAAGTTGTGCTCAAGTTCATAAAGAAACGAGTGGACTCTGATTGGAAAAGAGAATTTTTGACCGAAAATATCGATCAAGTGAAAGTTGAGTATCTGTTTTATGATTGGAACCTCAATCACTGAACTGTAGTGTGCTTAGTTTTTTGAGAGAGGCGATAAAATGCAATATGATATTGGGCAAAAGACTGAAGGCCAAGAAGCTGTCGTTACGACCGAAGGGCTCCCCATTGCCCAAGGGTCAGGGTCATGCTTAATTGAGAGCCCTCTGGATCCGTGTGCCATCGTCATTATCGGGGCCTGTGGCGACCTGACAAGGAGAAAAATCATACGGGCGCTTTTCAGGCTGTTTCAAAATGACGTCTTGCCGGACCTTTTTCTAATTGTTGGAGTAGATCTCAATGATATGGACACAGACGCGTATCGCACTTTCATAAAAGAGTCCATACAAACACTTGCTGGAGAAAGCCTGACCGAGAAAGACTGGAACTCTTTTGCGGCACACCTGCATTACAAGAGCATGGATCCTGAGTCAAAATCGCCTTATGAGGAGCTACCAGGTTTCCTGAACGAGCAATTCCATGATCTCCATATGCCAGGGAATCGGCTGTTTTATCTTGCGGTTCCGCCCGCTCAGTACGTAAACATCATCCGAGACTTGGGGAGGGCCGCTCTTTCGTACGAAAATGAAAACTGGTCAGGATGGTCCCGTGTGGTTATCGAAAAACCTTTTGGGCGGGATTTACAGAGTGCGCGGGATTTAAACCGCCATATTCATAAATATTTTCGCGAAGATCAAATCTATCGAATCGATCACTACCTGGCAAAGGAAACAGTGCAAAACATACTGATGTTCCGCTTTGCCAATGCCATCTTCGAACCGATATGGAACCGCCGGTACGTCGACCATGTGCAAATAACTGTTGCAGAAACCCTTGGTGTAGAGCACCGGGCAGTTTACTATGAGCAGGCCGGCGTTCTCAGAGACATGTTTCAAAATCATATGCTCCAGCTCTTGGCCATGACTGCTATGGAGCCGCCCTCCCTGTTCGAAGCAGACCGGGTGAGGGATGAGAAAGTGAAAGTTTTCCGCTCTCTCCGACCTTTCCCGGTGGGACAACTTGATGACCACCTGGTTCTTGGGCAGTATAAAACTGGAACGATTGACGGGACACCCGTGCCTGGCTATAGAGAGGAGCCCAACGTTGATAAGGCTTCGTTGGTTCCTACTTTTGCGATGGCCGAGATATTCGTCGATAACTGGCGTTGGCAGGGGGTGCCGTTTTACCTTCGCTCAGGTAAAAGAATGGTAAAAAAGATCACGGAAATTGCCATCCAGTTTAAACAGGTCCCGAATCTGATGTTTCGCAATGTATTGGCTGAAGGCATTCATCCGAATGTGCTGGGCCTGCGAATTCAGCCAGACGAAAGGCTCACCTTAACATTTCAAACAAAGCTTCTAGGAGCAAAGGTCTGCTTGCAGCCTGTGACTATGGATTTTCATTACAGTTCAGTTCAGGAAGGTACCTTCTTGGATGCTTACGAAAAGGTAATATTAGACTGTCTAGTAGGCGATCACATGTTGTTCGTCCGTCAGGACGGAGTAGAAGCATGCTGGGGATTTCTCTCCCCCATTCTTGATGCCTGCGAAACGTGTAAGGATCGAGAACAGTCTTTACACTTTTACTCAGCAGGCACTTTGGGACCCCGCAGGGCAGATGACTTGATGAAGCATGAAGGACATGCATGGCGGATCATTTAGCCTCCATGCATATACGTCTCATTGTGGTCGGACGCTACTTAAAGACAACATGGGAGGGCATAGAAATGTCAAAACACGATTATGACATGATCATCATTGGCGGAGGAGCAGCCGGGCTGACTGTCGCGGCCGGGGCGGCACAACTCGGGGCCAAGACAGCCTTGATCGAAAAGGAAAAATTGGGTGGAGATTGCCTGCATTATGGCTGTGTGCCCAGTAAAACCCTAATAAAGGCGGCCAAGGTTTACCATTATGCCAAAAACCTAAAGGCATTCGGACTTCCAGAGGTAACCGTCCCTCCCTGCAATATCAAATCGGTCATGGATCATGTAAGAGAAGTGATTGATCAGGTTGCCGTGCACGACTCTGTAGAGCGGTTTCAGGGTCTGGGAGTCGAAGTGATCTTTGGAAGCCCGGAGTTTGTGTCGGATCATGAAGTCAAAGTCAACGGAAAGACTTTGTCCGGCAGCCGCTTCACAATTGCGACGGGCAGCCGGTCCATGGTCATTCCTATTGAAGGGCTACAAGAGACTAATTTTATCACAAACGTGGAGACTTTTTCCCTGGAAAATCTTCCAAGCCGGCTTGTTGTCCTTGGCGCAGGTCCGATTGGCTCAGAGCTCGCCCATTCCTTCGCCAGACTCGGAAGCAAAGTGACCCTCGTTGATGTATTGGAATACCCTTTGAGCTTCGAAGACCACGACATGGCTGAGGTGGTCATCAAACAAATAGTTAACGATGGCATAACCCTGCGGATGAGTTCAAAAGCAAAGAAAGCTTATAAGGAGGGGAATCAAAAAATCTTGATCATTGAAAATATGAACGGTAGCGAAGAAGCTATTCAATGCGATGAAATTCTCTTAGCCACTGGCCGCAGACCAAATGTTGAAGGGCTGAATCTGGAAGCTGCAGGCGTCAACTATACAAACAAAGGCATAGAAACCGATCTCCACATGCAGACAAGTCAAAAGCATATCTATGCCGCAGGGGATGTGAACGGTAAGTTCCCGTTCACGCATATAGCGGGAGCCGAAGGGTCTATTATTGTGAGAAATGCGATTATGCACATACCAGGCAAGATTAATTACAACATGACCCCATGGGTTATCTTTACCGATCCGGAGATTGCATCAATCGGCTACAACGAAAAGCGTGCAAAAGAAGATAACTTTGACTACGACATACATATTGAAGAGTTTGAAGAAGTAGATCGAGCTCTGGTCGAAAGCGAATATCAGGGAAAGATAAAAATCCTTACGGAGGCGGGTTCCGATAAAATCATTGGGGTTCAAATTGTTGGACTTCATGCCGGAGAAGTCATCGGGGCGTCCGTTTTGGCGGTGAACAAGCGCATGAAGCTATCTGACCTGGCAACTCAAATTTTTGCCTATCCCACCCTGTCAGAGATCCACAAAAAGAGTGCCGGAAAATACTATGCCCAGAAGGTTTTTAGTCCCAAAGTAAGAACTATTTTGAAGTTTATTTTCGGTTATCAGGGGTGAATGCTGTTTTGACGGGCGTCCCGGGTCCTTCATCGCGTGTCAGGATAATGGCGAGCCAAGGCATGCGGAGAGGCTCCCAAGCAATATCGGATTATGAGCGACCAGTTTCTCAGTGTAGTATGAACTATGTTCTCCTTTTGCCAGCGTCGGGCCGATGTCTGTACAAAGCCTTGGGCCAGCTTGAAGCCTCCGGCTCGGTTCAATCGGTGAACAAGGTACACATCTTCCATAATGGGCAAATCTTGAAATCCGCCTACCTGAAAGTAGGCTGCTCGCCGAACGAAGAGAGCTTGGTCTCCGTATGGCAGCTTCAGGAGCCGGGATCGAAGGTTGGCCATGAAGGCAACAAGATCGAGTGCAGGTTTGGGCGGATGGATCCTGAGTCGGAAAGCGCCAAAAACAACGCTCGGATGGGTCAGAGCTTGATCGATCAGATGCTGATACGCAAGGGGAAGCAGGGTGTCTGCATGGAGAAAAAGCAGGACGCCACCGCGCGCTTGACGTGCCCCTGTATCTTGCTGAATGCCGCGACCTGTGTATGAGATGAGAACATGAGAGGTGTATTGACGGGCCACCCTTACGGTATCATCGTTGCTGCCGCCGTCCACCACAATGATCTCAGAAGGTTGGTCTTTAAGGCTTTGAAGAGTCTTTCCAAGGATCTCGGCTTCGTTCAATGCAGGTATGACAATTGACAGTTTCATATGAACACTTATTTTCTAGGTATCAGTCTATGCAATATTTAGTTGAAGGTTATCAGCTCAGGTCCCAACCCCGGTAAAAAAGAAAGGAGCTCAGGTATGCGACAGCCCGTCAAGATGTATACTCTTAGCACCTGTAGCCACTGTAAGGCCACCAAAAAGTTTTTGGACGACTGCAAAGTAAAATATGAAACTACCGATGTGGACTTGCTTGATGGGGAAGAACGGGCCGCTATTCTTGAAGATGTGAGAAAATGGAATCCCCGGTGCTCCTTTCCCACGATTATTATCGGAGACAAGGTCATTGTAGGATACAGGGAAGACGAGATCAAGGAGGCTCTTAGCTTATGAGCAAGGCAGGAGAACTTCATGATATGTTGAAGAAGGTTCAAGAACCGAAAGGTTATTATTTCAACAAGGATAAAGAAAGAGTCTTTGAACTCCTTGAAGCCCTCATTGTCAATAAGAAGCGATACGGCTACATGTCATGCCCGTGCAAGCTCGCATCGAGGGATCGTAAAAAGGACAAAGACATCTTGTGCCCCTGTGTCTACAGAGCCCCTGATGTAGAGGAGTACGGTAGCTGCTATTGCAATCTCTATGTCTCAAGGACTTGGAACGAATGTAAGATCGATCACGCCTATGTGCCTGAAAGGAGACCGCTTAATAAGCTACCTTATTAAGCCGCGCAAGCACTTATCACTAATCTGTGCGGGAAAGAGAGAACCTATCATGACAACGATCAAGATAAAGGGAATGTCCTGCAATGTTTTTGACAAGACCGGTACCTTGACCAAGGGAGAACCAGAGGTTACAGATGTATTGACTGCGACAGGCATGGAAGAATACTATATATTGAAAATGGCAACTTCCATTGAGGCCGCTTCAGAGCACCCACTAGCACAAGCCATTATTGAAAAAGGCCGCCAAGAACAGGTGAACCCTGATCCCGTGGAGGACTTTGAGGCCCTGTCAGGCCTTGGGGCCAGGGCAGTCCTGAATGGCAAGAAATGCCTTTTGGGCAACTTGCGGCTTATGGGAAAAAAGGCCGTGGCAATGAACGGTTTCGACCAGAAGGCCAAAAGGCTTGCAAGTGAGGCCAAGACGTGTGTTTTTGTGGCTGAGGCGGACCGGGTTATTGGCCTCCTTGCCCTTTCATATATACCGAAGGCCTCTGCGCGCGCGGCAGTTTCTAGCTTGAAGGGCATGGGGTTGAGAGTGGCTATGATTACCGGAGATAATGAAAGAACAGTCCAGGCTGTTGCTGATGCTGTCGGCATTGACCAGGTACTTGCCGAGGTGCTTCCCGGTGATAAAGCAGATGAGATAATGGAGCTCCAGGCGCAAGGTCAGGTCGTGGCCATGGTTGGAGACGGTATTAATGATGCGCCGGCTCTCACAACGGCAGACATCGGGATCGCCATCGGCGCAGGGACAGATGTGGCCATGGAGGCCAGCGACATTACGCTGATCAGAGATGATTTGCGATCGGTTCCCGTAGCCATCAGGCTCTCGTTTCAGACTATGAGGGTAATCAAAATGTATGTTCAGTTTGTGGTTATGTGTATGACCCGTCAGAGGGAGACCCGGAAGGCGGCATCAAGCCGGGGACGAAATTTGAGGAACTTCCTGATGATTGGACCTGACCTGTGTGTGGAGCAGAAAAGGAGCAGTTTGAAAAGGAGTAGAAGGAGATTGCCATGAGCGAGGAGGT
>JAQYWL010000421.1 GCA_030145035.1 Desulfobacteria bacterium
AACTAATTTTGTCATGAGCCCTCCGTAGCTGATTACAAAAATCGTTGCGCGATTTTGTATAATGATATAGAGCAATATAACATAGATTGCGAAGATTACAATCCCAGAGCTTATAAAAGGGGTGTTTTTTCCGTGGAGGGGACTTAAAGATTAAATGTTTTGTTGCGGTTTGGCTTAGGACAGGGCACTTTGACCCCATGAAGGTTGGTATCTTTGCCAGGCCAGGGGGCTAGAAAAAGGCCGGTTTAAGTTTGCCATTGACCAATTGCCGCAATCTTGATACACGATAATGCGGGTAAGGAGTGCCGACCACGGTTTTCCTTGCTCGAAGAGCCTCCGCTGGACACGCAAGATTGGGCTTCTTCCGGTTCGGCGGGGGTTTTCTTCTTCATTAAAGGGTTTTGAAACAGCTTCTACTCAAAAATGCTGATACGGCAGTTGCCTGTATCGACAATAAAGATTCTACCGGCCTTGTTTACATAGATATAGGAGGGATAATGGAGGCGCCCTTCTCTCCAACCTAATTGTGAAAACTCCAGCAGAAACTCACCTCTTTTATTGAAAGCCAGGACCTTATGCTTGTGTTTATCGACCACATAGATCAACCCTTTTCGGTCTACGGCGAGACCGATGGGGAATTTGAATTTCCCGATCTCTTTGCCCTTTTTTCCGAATGATAGGAGGGGATTTCCCTGGCTGTCGAAAACGCGAATAGATCCGTCTATTGTATTTAAGGCATAAATATTACCATCTAAGCCTATCTTCACATCGCTGAGGCCTTTGCCGTTTTTGACAAGGACTTGCCTGTCAAACCGCAGATCTGCATCAAAGACAAGAATCCTCTGGTTGGCTTTATCAACGATATATAGATTATCTGCCGAATCTACGGCTATACTGCCGGGATAAATACTGTTGGCTTCGGCAACGGCAGAAAAATCGATCGGCTTAACAGACCTTTGTCCAATATCAATAAAGAGGACACACCGTTTTGTTGGCTCAGCTACAAGGAACTGCCCTTTACTGTTTCTTACCAGGGAGGTTGGGGCCTCCAATGCCCCGCCAGCATTGAATTCAGATACAAAGTTCAAGTCATGATCAAAGGCGAGTATCCGTTTGTTTGTGGTATCGGTTACATATAATCTGTTCCTGTTTTCATCAAAGAAGATACCGCCTAGCAGGCCCAAACGGCCTGTTTCCGTGTCTCTAACAATCGATGTAAGGTGTTTAATCCTCTCTTTTCCCGCGCAAAGCGCTGTTGCCGGTACGATCAGCAAGAAGATCAAAAACGGAACAACAAAATTGATTTTTCTAAACATAATAACCCTGGAACATTTATCAGTTATCATTGGCCATGTGTAAATGGACCGTGATTGTTTTGAGCCGCGTGCCGTAAAGATGCTTTTAGCAATGATAGCAATGATAGCAATAAGTTATTCACGTTGGTATCTATGATTAATGTGTATCATGAATGATGAATTGCTTTTGCCAGGTTCTACGTGACAGATGCCGAATGCCGAATGATAAATGACAAATTAGTACCCCTTATGGCACTGAATACAGAGTTCCTTTTTCCGATCAAATCTCAACGAAAAATCGTGACGGCTTCCCATCAGGTTATGACATGTGATACACGTAATCTCCGCCTTGGACCTCGGATCAATGGCATCTTTTCCAATGGGATGAGTGAACGTGGCGTGTCTTTTATGGCAATCAGCATCAGTGCAGGTGGCGATTTCATCAGCGCCATATAATAGCCTGAAGTTCGACCCGTGGGGACGATGACAGTCGCTGCATTTTCCTTGCATAACCGAGGGGTGCTTGTTCTTCTTATCTCTTAACCGCTCTTTTGTATCCTCATGACAGGTGGTGCACATCTTTGCTTCTTTTGCCTTTTTCATGTGGGCTTGGTCTGAGCTGTGCGGGCTGTGGCAGTTTGTGCAAAAAACGCCTTGCCCCACATGGGTATTGACTTTCCTGAAGTCCTCCTCAGTCGATGTGTGGCAAGCAGTACAGACCGACATCCCTCCACCTTTCACCCCCAGGGGATCTGTTGACCGGGGTGGATTGTGACATTGAGTACATTTCTTCCGGGCAAATGGCTTATGCGAGCTTTCCTTGATCAAATTGTTATGGTTTGACGCGTGGGGATTATGGCAGGATGTGCATTTCGTATCCTGGATAGGGTAATAACCGTGTGATTTTTTCGCCTCTTTACTTCTAATTCTTTTTGAATGACACGAAGCGCATGCTTGCGTAAGGCTCCTTTTCAGCATGGCTTCATGATCAGACGTGTGGGGGCTATGGCAGGTTAAGCATTTGCCTTTCTTCACAGGGTCATGCTTGTGTTTCTTTGAAAGGATCTCTTTCTCAGCATGGCAGCCAAAACAGAGATCTGCTCTTTCAGCGACCAGTAGTTTCCGTTTGTTAGATGAATGAGGCTCGTGGCACTTCAGGCACGCCCCTTCGTCAAAAGGGGAGTGACTGTACTTTTTGTCAAATACCCCCTTCTTGCCTTCGTGACAGCTCTTGCACAGTTTGCCGATCTGTTCTTTGACCAGATGTTCGTAGTTTGAGGTGTGAGGGTTGTGGCAGCTTGAACATTCAAGTTTCTTAAAGGGCACATGGGCGCCTTTGGAGGCCATTTGCTGCTCTAAATCAAGATGGCATTTCAAGCATTTCTCTAAGCTGACCTGCGTACTTCCGGCACGGGCCTGATTTGCCACCAGCATAGCGCTGATGGCGGCACAGACAAATAGAAAAAAGGCCGAATAAATCTTTTTCGAAATCACAACTATAGTCTTTTGCATCTTAAGTTTCGAATTAAACTAATCTGCCTCAGGCGGACCAATTCTGAGAGTCTATACCAATATCCAAATGACCAATGACCAATCACCGATCACTCATGACATGCTGTACAGTCTCCATCCGCGAATGGGCGGTGCAAGACCTTGTGCAATAAGCCTTTGTTCTCCGAAGTGTGTGATTCGTGACAGCCAATACAATCAGACTGCGATATCGTGATCCTGCTGTGGGAATTAGCCATAGCTGAAGCCTCGAGATTATGACAGCTTTCGCACAACCTGGCCCTTTCAGCCGTAAGCAGGCCTTGGATGTTTGTATAGTGGGGCCCATGGCATTTCAGACAGTCGCCTTCCTTTGCAGGAGTGTGCTTGTGCTTGTCTTTTTCAATATGAACGCCTAAATCTGTATGACATGACAGGCAGAGGCTCCCCAGGGGTCGGTTCAATTGCCAGCTTATCCTGCTCCCATGGGGATTATGACAAGCCGTGCATTCCCCTGGTTTGAGCGGGGCGTGGTTGTATCTATTCATTTTTGAAGTGGCTTGAATCCTGGTATGACACCGGTAACAATTCTCTTGCCCTGTTTCGATCAGTTGAAAATCATTGTCACTGGCGTGTTCGTTGTGGCATCTCAGGCACTCTCCTTTTTCAAAAGAGGGATGGATAGTTCCACCTTTTACCTCATCCAGCATCCCCTGATGGCAGTTAAAGCAGAGTTCCTTTTTTGCCTGAATCAACAGTTTCTTCCTGTCGATTGAATGGGGGCTGTGGCAGACGACACACCTTCCGATCCTTATAGGGGTATGGACATTCACCCGATCAAAGAGCATTCGTTCTTTCTGGTGGCAAGTGTAACACTGCTCGATCTCAACAAGTTGAAGTTCAAATTTGTTATCCGATGCATGGGGGTTGTGGCAGACGACACAGTCTCCTTTCTTAACAGGGTCGTGAATATTTGAATAGGTAAAATCATCTTTTTTGTGACACCGGAAGCATAGCATTTTACCGGGGTCTTTTAATTCATGTTCGTTGTTTGATGCATGGGGGTTATGGCAGGCAGTACATTTGTTCTCTTTTATCGGCTTGTGCACGTGCTGCTTCTTAAACAACTCCTCTGTCTCTTTATGGCACGAATAGCACAGCTTTCCATCAGGCAAAAGGGTCACATATTTGTTATTCGTGGCATGGGGGCTGTGGCACGACAGGCAATTGCCTTCTTTGATCGGGGTATGGACATGGGCCTTTGTGAAAGCCGTCTGGTTTTCCGTGTGGCACCCGTAGCAGAGCTTTGCCCCTTTTTCTTCAACCTTCAAGGGCTCGGCCGATCCCGGATGGTGGTGGCAGGCGCTGCACTCGTTTTTGTCAAGCGGCATATGAATGAATTCGTGCAGCAATTTGGGATTGGAAGATGAATGTGACGTATGACACGATACGCAGCGGCTCTCTCCTACCTTATAGCCCGCATGCCCTGTGATAAACCCGGATTCTTTAAAATCATGACATTTTGCGCATACATTGTTCTTTGTGTCAAACAGGTATTGCTCATAATCAGAGGCATGGGCATCATGACAAACCAAACATCCCTTGGTAGATAAAGGGGGGTGTGCGGTTTTTCTGGTATAAATATCCTCTTTATGGCAGATAAAACACAGCTCATTCTCCTTACCTTTTAAGAGGTCTTTGTTCATGGACGAATGGGGATTGTGGCAGCTCACACATTTTTCCTCTTTCACCGGGGCATGGACATGCTTTTTATCAAGCATGGCTTTACTATCCTTGTGACAGGTATAGCAAAGCTCCTTTTCGCTGACCCTTAAATACACGCCACCGATCAACCCGTGAGGCCTGTGGCAGGATTCACACCTATCCTTGGAAACAGGGGAATGCACGACTCTTGCCGCTTTAAATTGCTTGGCCTCTTCCTGGTGACAGTCAACACACTTCTTTTTGACAAGCCTGGGGACTCTTTTCTCGCAAGAAGTGGTACCAATAAGGATTAGTCCGACAAGTAACAGTGAATACGATGCTGCCCTTGCTAGTTTCATATTAATCTGTGGTCTCAGCTTCTTCGGTTGGTTCAGTCCTGTAGTTTTCCTCTATCCTTTTGAGGGCCTTTTTATTGATCTTGATGTTGGATTTTTTGCGCAATTTTGCCAAATAATCGGAAAGCACGGCATGGAATTTCTGCTGTCCTACAATTTTCCTCAATCTCCCGGCCACGCGGGAAAATTCCTCGGGCTCTCCTCCTCTTTTTCCCTTCAGTTTTATGATCTTGTAATGCCTGCCGTCAGCAAGGACATCGCTTATTTGTCCGGCCTCCAGCCGAGTTAGCTCTTTTCTAATCCCCGGAGGAAACCGATCAGCGCTAAGCCATACGCGCGCTCCCTTCGGTCTCCACCTTTCTGACACCCGGGCAGCTAAGTATTCAAAGTTGGCTCCCTCCTTTAATTCCTTCAGAGCCTTCTCGGCACGTTCCCGAGTCTGAAAGATCATCTCTCTAAACCATACCTCATAGCCCTTTCTAAAGTCATTTATATGTTCTTGATAGTACCTTGTCAAATCTTTTTTTGTTGGAATCGCAAGGGGATAGATTATTTTTTCCTTAAATTCATTAATAAGCAGACGTTCTTTACGGCTTGTAATAATGTCCATGAATGCCGGATCCTTGATGTAATTCCGCCTTAATGCCTCCTGCTCGATCAGCTTATAAGTGATCAGGGCATCCAACGCCTGTTGCTTTAACCCTTCACGCATCCTTTTTTGCTCGCTATTATTCTTTAACCTGCTATACATCCCGGCCCTTTTTTGAAATGCCTGTCTGATATCGTGCACCACGTCGTCAAGGGGGATTGGCTCGCCATTGACATGCGCTACCACTGACTTTATACCGGTATAGCCCTTTTCGGGGTCGAGCAAATCAAACAGTTCATTGTCAATCCAGATATCCGCTTGTTTTCTTAACATAGCAACAAAGTTTTCAGACAACTCTTTCTCTCTTTCCTTTTTCAGTTTCTTCCAGATTCTCTTTTTCTTTTTCTCAAATTCTCCCTCTGGCGCAGGCTCGTCTTTCTCGTAATGTTTCTTGAAATAGTCAAGTAGTTCTTCCTCGCGTATATCAATTTTGTCGAGGACCTCTTCTTTTCTCAATCTAATAACAGATTGGCTTTTTATATAGAATTCAAGCTTTTTTTCAAAATCAGGACCCTTGTCGAGTTCGACCCTGTAGGCGTCCTGGATTATAAGGCCCTCGTCGATCATCTGTTCAAGAAGGCCCGAAATCTTGATGCCGCCCGCCCCCCCCTTAGACTGAGTCGGCGGCTTATATCTGTGAATGGCCTTGATTCTGTCCTGAATGGCTCTTTCATCTATTTTTTCGCCATTTACTTCCGCAACAACCGTGGTGTGATCAGAGGCACAATAAAGGGCATCATGATCTGCAGTGGCAAGCAAAAAAAATGCCATCAAGGCGAATACTGATAATTTTCTTATCATAACCCTTTTCGATTGATGATTGACGATTGACTAATGACCAATGTTCCCCCTCACGGCATGGTCTCGATCATTTCGCTGACAACCTTTCGGGTCAATGCGGCTACCGACCTTACCTTCCCAAAATCGAGAACTTTTATATAATCATTACCCGTTCTCCTGTGGTGGGCCATCCACAAGATCTTGCCGCTCCGGCCATCCACCATTCTAGACCTGATGGAAACCAGCGGAATGACAGCTTTTTTTCTGTCTTTCACACCTATGTAGTCGTCTACCTCCCCTAAGATAACGGCATCGACTCCCAGTCTTTTGGCCATGAATCTTATGGTTTGAAGATCGACGCCTGTCCTTACAATAATTCGCTCACCCACAAGAAAGCTTCTTACATTACCCGGAAATTCGATCTTGAAGTTTTTATTTTCAAACAGCTCTGCAATAAATGCCTTGGTTACAATACTGCTCG
>JAQYWL010000474.1 GCA_030145035.1 Desulfobacteria bacterium
AACCGTCTCTATTTTGGCCTTGATATAGAGCGGTCCAACCAGGCAATGGACGCCCAAGATGACTGGAATGCTTTCATTGCCTGGCTGAGAGACGCCAAGAACGACTCCTGGCTTAACAAAGTCGTATACGAACATGATTTGTCAATTTACGACATTAAGGAGGAGGGCGCCTTTACCGGAACCATAATGTCGGCCGGAGGAAAGTGGCGCTTGTTTAATGAAGGCCAGGAGCAAGAGATCGAATCTCTGGCTGACTTCCTCGACGATCTGACGGACAGCACCTGGGTGGATTTGCAGATTGCCAAAATCGTTGAGAAGGACGAGGTAGTGACTCACGGTGTCGAGATCGCTGACGATATTGCCCAGCTGTTTGAGATGCTGATGCCGCTGTATGAAGCCTCTGCGGTTTTTGGCTAACTCCCTCAAGCATTAATCATTTGCAGCGTCCGAAAATATTACCTAATTCTTTATGACATTGTTCAATATAATATTTGGCTTCTTTTGAATGTTGCAATTTCAGCAAATATGAAAGAGCTTTGTCATAGTCCCCTAGATTCATATGATTTATTCCCAGGCATAAATGTAATTCTTCGGTCTCCGGGAAAAGCTCAACCCCTTTAGACAGAATCTTTACAGCCTCTTCAAACTCTTTTCTTTTCTGTTCAATAAGCCCTAATCCTAAATAAGCTCGATTGTTGGGATAATAACTCAATGATTTCTTGAATAATTTTTCAGCAATTTTGTCTTCGTCCTTAATAGCTTCGATCCTCGAATAATCGCCATGGCTAAAGGTCATTCCAAGCCTTGAGCAAAAATCAGCATGCATTTCGTAAAGCTCTTCTTTATCTATGAGACTTATCGACTCCACGAAATGATGGATATTTTCGTATAACTCGGTTCTAAGCTTTTCGCCAAAGGCAAAAACTGTTTCTTGTGGTAGATTCGGATCTGTTTCAAAATAGCAAATACCTTCTATTTTTTTTAACCAGATATCGTCGGTCGCATTGAATTTTTTTTGAAAATCCAGATAAAGCCTGGTCCCCGGATATATCTCAAGAACATATAATACACAAATCAAGGGCTTTATTTGATGTATTAAGTCAATGGTCTCTTGAATCGTTTTCCAACTTTCTTCAGGAGAGCCGTATATGAAATAGGCGCGCGCTATGATCCCGTATTTGTGGGTTAGGGCAAAGGCATTCTTGATTTCCTCGGTTCTGATATTTTTATTCATCAGGTCTCTTATCTTTTGAGAACCGCTTTCGATTCCATAGCTTATTTGGATACAGCCGGCTTTTCGCATCCAATATAAAATGTCCTCATCAACATAACTGACCCGCGAGATGGCAACCCAGACAATTTTAAGACCTTTGTCAAGTATTCTCTTGCAAATTTCGATCACCTTATTCTTCTTAATCGTGAAATTGTCATCTGAAACATAGAAAAAAGTGACACCTTTATCATAGAGTAGTTCGAGATGTTTGACGAAGTTTTCCGGTGAATGAAATCTTATTTTCTTTCCCCAGAACTTAGGGCTGCCGCAAAAAGTGCATTTCCAGGGGCATCCCCGAGAAGAAGTGATATGCTCATATTCAAAATAGTTTGCCGGGATGGGCAATTCGTCAAGGTTTTGAATGGGGTCAGCATGTTTTGTTTTGATGATCTTTCCGTTTTTTCTAAAAGCGATCCCTTTAATGTTTTTGATATTTGTATAATTCCCTTTTTCAATTGACTTAACCAGATTCAAAAAGGCATATTCTCCTTCGCCTATAACAACAAAATCTATTTGCGGAAAATCTTTCAAAAAATGTTTCCACAAAAAAGTCGCAGCAACTCCACCAAAAACGATCTTTATATCGGGATTGAGTTGTTTGGCTATTTCAGCGATCTCTATGCCACCCCAGCGATTTGCATTCAAGATAGAAAAACCAATTATGTCAGGCTTCTTTTCAAGTAAAACCTCAACAATTCTTTGAGGAGTCTTATGGATGTTATACCAATTCAATACTTCAACATCGTAATGGTTTTCTTTTAAAACAGCACCGACATAATAGACCCCTATGGGCACCGGCTTGATGTCTTCTTCTTGAGATCGATCAAAAAGAGGATAAGGATAAATGAGTAATATTTTCATTCTTGTCATTATTCCTTTCTTAGAAGCTGTTTCAAAACCCTATGTCATCGAAGAATCCTTGGAAGAAATTCGCTATTTGTTTACACCATTTTTTTGATGAGATTTGTAACTTCCTCAGGGTAGCTCTATCTCCATAAGGTCCTCTGCCAGCACAAGCGGGCCGTGGTAGGTTTTTCGACACTGTTGGGAGACGTCAACGGCATCGCATTCCGGGTAAAAGTGGGTAAGTACGAGCTTCTTCACTCCCGCCTGTGTCGCAATCCTGCCTGCCAGCGATGGCGTAAGATGCCCGGGGATTTTTGTCTCGTCCGGAAGAGCAGATTCACAGATGAGCACATCCACACCTTTTGCCAGCGTCACCAGGTTGTCGCAGAGATCGGTATCCCCTGAATAGACAACAGATCTTCCGTCCGGTGCGGTGATACGGTAGGCAAGGCTCATGTCCGTATGGTCCATTGGAAGGCTGTTCACGTCAAATAGGCCGCAGTCGAGGTGGTCGCGGCCCGTGGTGTCAAGTTCTAAAATCCTCAGCAGACCTGGTGTCAGTTCGATCCATTCCCCATAAGCAAATTTGAGTTTTTCATAAAAATCTACAAATCCCTCGGCCGCCACAATGGTAAACGGTTTCCGTCGTCTGTAGGTGTGGGGGTACTTGGTAGCAAACAAGAAAGGAACCAACTCGGCTGTATGGTCTGGATGGAGATGGCTGTAAAAGATGTAGGAAAGTTTATCAATGGTGACCCCGGCCTCAAGGAGTCGCCTCATGGTACCTGCTCCAGAATCAAACAGGAGCAGGCTTTGGGCTATCTCAATCAAGACCGAGCAACTGCCCCGCTTCAAAGAGGGCACACAGGTTCCTGAGCCGAGTATGGTTATTTTCATGATCTACAGCACCTTACACCCATGGAACGATGGAGTGTTGGAGGCCTATTGGGGCAAAGCCCCTAAGTTCGATTTGTTCAACAATTGCCGTGCGATGCCTATTACCTTGTAAACTACTGCGCCGGCCAGGTAAGCAATATCCTCTGTGGGCAGATACGAAGCAATCGATTGATCAAAATAGAGATTCGCTTCGGGCGGAAACTCCTCGTCCCCCCTCCATAAAGATAGGACCACCGGCACGCGGGGAAGTGCAAGGATCTTCAGGGCCTTGTCCCCGGGCGATGGGGAGACCTGGCCGATCACCTGGCCAACCTCGTCAAAAAGGGAGGGTCTTGCTCCGAAGCATTTTCCCAGCGGCAAAATCGCCCGTTTTACAAACGCTGCATAATAGAAGGGGCCGGAGGGCACCTCCCGGAATGTAATCCACTCGTCCCCGACGGGCACTCCTCTGGCCGTGATCAGATAATGGAGGAGGAGCACCTGATCAGGGATTTTAGGGTGACCCGAGACATCATCGAAGGAAATCGTGTCGTTGTGCACGGTGAGGGTGTACGTATTACCCAGGTATGGAATTGGCACCCGCTTTATCTCAGGGGAGACGAGCTCCGGTGAAAGGCCCGCATTAGTGCAGCACCTTTCTATGTCAAGTTTTGACAGGGTGTCGAGCGCCAGTGCCCGGGCGGTTTCATAATCATCCTGTGTTGGCATTTCTCGAATGTGTCCAAGTCGATATTCTCACAGATATGGTGGCATAAAGCAGATGATTAGTAAAGAGAGGAAAAGGTTGATGAAGAATCGATATTGTGAGAAGAGGAAGAGAGCGGTGATCACGGCCGGGGGGACATCTGGCCTGAGTATGGTGAAAGGAGGAGAAAAAAGGTTATGAAGACATTCTTCAGGGGCATTGTAGACATGATCTGCTTTGTTGTTGGCCCGTTTTTTACAACATATTACCTTTTTGATGTTAGTCACGGACCGGCTGGACCCGGTCCATTCTACTATTATTATCGGCATAATTCACAACTTGGACTGGGTCTCGGGGTTGCATTGATATGTTTGGGTTTTCTGATAAGATACTGGAGAAAACATGCGCCATTAGAATCAAGCCAAAAATCTTGATAGAGAACGGCAGAAACGGCCCCAGATCACTGGTTGGATCGCAAGAAAGTGGGAAGAGGAGCCACCTTGTTGGCTAACTCCTTCATTTTGTTGGCACGCCCGGCCCGACTCGAACGGGCACCTACGGATTCGAAGTCGGACTAACTAGCAGAAAATACAGGTAAAAGATAGTAACAGCAGGTAACTATTTTTCAACATTTTTGATAACATATTTCGCCATCAGCCTCTCCGCTGATTTCACCAACCTTACTCTTTCTTACTTACGTTTTTTTGACTTTGGGCAAGATTTGGGCAGTAAGGTGAAAACCGTGTAAACAGGGGGATATTTTCTGTCAGATGTTGAACAAATGTTGACCAAATAGATTTCTGCTTGCTATTTCTCGTCATTCGCATTTATTGACCCGGGCGGAATAACCTGCGGTCCCGAAATAGGATTTATCACTTTTGCGCCTATTGATTGCGCAGCGGTGAGCAATGTGTCATCAGCAACCACGAATACCATCTCCCTGAGCTCATTGAAAAGACTAAAGGTGGCAAGATGAATGGAATCAAGGGTCCTTAATCCCAAGGTCTTCCCCAAACGATTAACCAGAACCTCCGCCTCGCTGAGCACTGCCCTGCCAACTTTTTTTGTGTTAAATGTGGAATACTCTTCAGAAAATCCATGAAAAACCTGGTCAAGTTCCTCTTCACTGATCTCTTTCATACGAAATCGTCGGTGCAACGCACACACGAATTCCAGTCTGACCAATTCAGATACCCGGACATGATTATTTCTATCGGCAATGAGAGAAACCACAACATCGGTACCTTTTTCCTGGTGAAAGAACTTGACCAGGGCAGAGGTATCAAAAAAGAGGATCATATTCTGTCCTCACGCATCATATTTATGTCGTCAGACAATGAGCCCGGGCACTTTTTCAAAATTTCCTGAACTCGACGGTATGCTGGTATCGCTCCCCTAGAAGGAGACACCTTCTGTTTCTTCATATCCAGAACTAACTCATAAACATTCATAATATCTTCTGGGGCTAATTCATTAATCTCTTTAATTAAACGCTCTTTTATCTGCATGTCTGCTCACCTCCGGTGGACATTTTTTCCAATTCTTTTACAAGACCTTCCGGAACTTCTACCACTAATTGCTCCATGTCCCTTTAACCTCCCAATAACACATCTAAGTATTTAGGCTAACACAGAAAACTCATGCAAACAACGGTTTTTGCTTTAGCCAAGCCGTATCTGTTCTGTTCCCTGACCCCAGCCCCAGTTCCCCCTGTTCCAGCTTTTCCAAACCGACTCTATCCTCTATCGGTTATCCTGTCAATCCTACGACTATAGGCCATCGGATCAGGAAAAAAGGAATGGGCCGGAATTTTTACCAGAAGGATCTTGCCGAAAAACGCCTAATGTGAGGAGACCCATGCCGCAGCATACGTTTCCGCACATTCTGTACCAACGTCCCGGTCGCGCCGGTCTAACGGTTGTATTTAGGCGTTTCCGTTCGGAGCGCAATATGATACAGGCACGAGCATGCCGCGAAGAGTTCGTATCGACGCACCTGGGGCGCTGCGTCACATCTTGAGGGTAAGCGGGTACGATTTTGGTAAGGTTGTCAATCGTGTGGCGCGGCTCTTCGATATGAAACCCAGAGAGATTTTGTTACCCAGCAAGCGTAGCGGGTAAAAGCCCGCAGCCTGCTTTGCTATTGGCGGTAAAGGAACTGGGGATCAGTACCACGTCAGTTGCCAACAGACTTGGGATGCACCAATCCAGCGTCAGCCGAAAAGCACCTGCTTCTCGACATCGAAAGAGACGCATAAACGCAAGACCGTCCCCGGCCCCGCCGACTTCATTTCCCCTTGCTAATCACGAAGTGAGCAGATTTGGTGACTCTGTGTTGTGAAGCAGACACCCCTTCTACCCGAATGCCATTTGGCGACGTTCGTCAGGGTC
>JAQYWL010000333.1 GCA_030145035.1 Desulfobacteria bacterium
GACAGAAGCTGGACAATGCCACGGAGAGAAAAACCCGGCCCGCCCTGGCGCGACATGCTTAAATTAACTGCCAGGCCCCATAATCCCGGTCTGGGCCAGGGTCTGGGCCAGGGGCTGGGCCAGGGGCTTTATGCCCGCCCGAAAGGGTTGCCTTAATTCAATGATAGAACTTCCTTTCTGGTCAAGAGGGTATATTAAAAGTATACTGAAATGAGACTTGTATGTCAAGCAGGACATCGTTTCAACAGCTTTCCGCTATTTTTTCCAGGGCTTCCCTTGCAGCTTCTTTGACTTCGCTTGGGAATTTGATTTGACAGACAGAACTGGTCTGTTATGGTATCTGCAAAACATGACACAGCATAACGGTTCCATGAGTCACAAGAGCACATATACCACGAAAGAACAGCATACCCCCCTGAAGCGCATAGATAGAAAGAGGGGCATTTGTCTTGCCTGTGGACAGACTCCGATTCCAAAGAGGAGGCGCCGCTATTGTAGTGACAAGTGTAAGAAAAGACTTGATTTTGCGTTGTATATTGCCACAGGCTTGGTGCAAACTTTACGTGCACGTTACGCTGCATTCTCCTACACGGAAGATAGCCTGATCCTGGACATACTCCCCGTAGGCGCAAATGTGATATCGAGATTTGTTTGGGAGAGGAGCAAACACAAGAAAGTGGCTGATGACCTCTTAGACATGGTTGAGCAAGCGGGCTGCGAGTGGTACGAGAGGGAGGAAGAAACCGGCTCAAGGTGGTGGGCATCTCAGCATTTGTTGGACAAGGCATCTCGCAGGGACATTCCTGTGAGTACCATCGTGCCCGTTTCAAAGAGGAGGCCTCAGTTGAACGACAAAGAGAAGAACGCTCTTAAAGTACTTGAGCTGACCAAAGACCAAATTCTTTCCAAAACGTGTATGCAGTACGTCAAATCGGCTTACAGAAGGAAGGCAAAGGTTTATCATCCTGACAAAGGTGATACAAGCAACAAGTTCATTGAGATCAACGAAGCCCATGCAGAACTTCTCAACTGGGCTGAGAATCCTGTATTCTATTCCAGAACAGCTCTTCCGAATAGCTGGTGCTATGATGCCTCAAGAAAAAGATGGGTGCCGCCAGCATAACAATAAACTCTGCCTATTTTTTTTCTAGTATCAGCAGCATGTTCTCTAACCATCGATCTTGCTCACATTCATCACTAAACAGATAGGGAGCCACGCTTTTTAACCTTTTCCTGACCAGTTCTGGCTTATTCTTTATGGCTTGATCATAAACGGCGCTTTCGACACTTAAACGTATCAACGCTCTTGCTTCATCTGCCGACTTCTCTGTTTTCTCAATCTCGGCCAAAAGATTTTCGAGTTTCAACTCATAAGTCTCGTTTAACTTTTGAACACTTTCTGCCGTAACATCATTGAGTCGGCCGACATACTTGTCTAGATTAGTCAAATCAGCTATGACGTCTAATGCTTTTAGACTATAGAATTTATCTGACGTAACAAAAGCAGCGAGAAAGAAAAATATGAGAATCCATTTAATTTGTTTCGCGTGCCCCTCCCCTTTGGCAAGACACCATATAGTGAGCAATAGCCCCAAAGCCAATATACCGCCTGCAATATAATTATTTGGTATTGGTATCGGCATACTTTTCCTAGCCTCCTTAAAAGACGTTTAGGTTTCTAACTCAATGTTACTGTATTCAATCATAATCATAGAGGCTGTTTCAAAACCCTTTGACGACTCCATTTGGGCCAAAAGTTCTTAGCGAAGCCAAGCGTCAAAATGTGGGTACCACTGAATAGAGGTCAGACCCCAACAAAAATAGCCCAAGTTTTGAACTAACAAGCACAAAAATCATCCAAAGTCAAGTGTTAAGCTATGTTTGCCCAAAATTTCTGAGCGCTTCGCTCCTAATGCTTTAAAAACCAGATCCAGAATGTTGGGCATTCAAACTCATAGATTTGGACTAAATAAATACTGTCCAACATAGGTTGTTGGGTCCGGAATACCCGCCTCTATGAAACCTTTCTTTCTGAGAAGGCAACTGTCACATTGGCCACAGGCTTTTCCCTCCGGCGATGGATCGTAGCAACTATGAGTGATTCTGTAATCTATGCCGAGTTCGACCCCTTTTTGAATGATTTGTGCCTTGGTCATGTTGATGAGAGGTGTCCTGATTGTTATTTGTGTCTTGCCTTCTACCCCTGCTTTGGTGGCGAGTTTCGCCATGTGCTGAAACGCCTCAATGTATTCAGGCCGACAATCCGGGTATCCGCTGTAGTCGATGGCGTTCACACCTGTGAAGATATCCGATGCTCCGAGCACCTCTGCCCAGGCTAAGGCACAGGAGAGAAAGATCGTGTTGCGTGCGGGAACATAGGTGAGCGGAATTTGTTTCTGCATGTCTTGCCCACTCCGAGATTTTGGCACGTCGATATTGTCCGTCAAGGCGGAACCGCCTATTTTTGCCAGGTCAATGTCAATTACCAGGTGTTGTTTGGCACCAAGTGTCTTTGCCACTCTATGGGCCGCCTCTAACTCCAGAGCATGGCGCTGTCCATAGCGAAAGCTAAGGCTGTAGATCTCGTAGCCTTCCTGCCTGGCGATGGCCATGGCCGTGGTGGAATCGACACCGCCACTCGAAAGGACCACAGCTCTCTTATTATTACCCATCTGCTTTCTTTCCGCTTACACCCCTCTTTGATCAGAATCCCATATAACTTTATGGAGTTGAAGGTGAAGCCTAACATCCAGATGATCTTTCAGGATCCACTCTGCCAACGTCTTGGGTTCCATCTTGCCGAAGACAGGCGAGAAATGAACCTGATTCTCTCTGAAATGGTTGGGATTCACGAGATTCACTATTTGCTTCGCGTACTCATAGTCGCCCCTATCTGCAATGACAAATTTGACCTCGTCACGGTCCGTCAGTCTTTCGAGATTCCCCAAATCGTTGTGACTGGTCTGCCCGCTGGAGGGACATTTGATATCGACAATCTTCATGCAGCGGTCATCGACCTGGCTGATGTCCTGGCTGCCGTTGGTTTCCATCAAGACCTCATAGCCTTCTTCAAGTAAAAGATAGATAAGAACGGGTGTCTCTTCCTGGATCAGGGGTTCGCCGCCCGTGACTTCAACCAGAGGGCATTGGTATGATGAGATCTGCTTGATAATGTCAGCGATTTCCAGATCTTCGCCTTCTTCGTAAGCATACTGTGTATCGCAATATGAGCACCTGAGGTTACACCCGGTCAGTCTGACAAAGACGCAAGGGCGGCCGGCATAAGAGGACTCTCCTTGAATGCTGAAGTAAATCTCATTAACCTTCAAGGCCATCCTATTCCTCCCAATAGCAAGCTCCAGCCACAGGGGTCTCGCAGACCTTGACCCTGGAAACTTTCACAAAGCCCGAATTGAGCTTTTCACCTAATTCCTGATATAGAAATTTGGCAATGTTCTCCGACGAGGGATTCACGTCCCTAAACGCTGGGAGTTCGTTGAGATTGAAGTGGTCAAGGCCTTCGAGGACATCCTTAACAGCCTGTTTGATATCCTTGAAATCGATGGCTATTCCAATCTCATCCAATTGCTTGCATTTTACAAAGATTTCTATGATCCAGTTGTGCCCATGCACCCGGGCACAATCGCCCGGGTAGCCTTTCAGGGAATGGGCGGCGGAGAAATGGGTTTTCACATACACTTCAAAAACTCCGGACATACACCCTCCATTTTACTAGTGCTGTGTCTCAAAAGCCTTGTAGGTTATTTTGGCAATTCAACATGCCCGGCAATATCGACAAGGTTTCTCAATAAATCCGAATATCGAAATCCGAAATCCGAAACAATATCAAAATTCAAATGTCAAAAATTCAAAACAAATGCGGATAACTACCTTTCTTTTATAGTATTTTGGAAATTTGAATTTCAGTCATTCGAATTTGTTTCGAATTTCGAGTTTCGATTTTCGATTTTCCCCGTCTTTGATAAGTGGATTAAATATAACCATGTTGACGGTATTTCATTTTGCCAGTTTAGGATACAGAATTTATGAGACGGGGCACTAGAAGCTGTTTCAAAACCCTTTGACGACTCCATGGTAAATTCAGTATCCGGGAACGTTAGGTGGGACAGCGGAGGCATATGCGAGACGGCCTGGAAAATATTCATGTTTTGCTACAGTTGTGACTCTCCTCGCTGGACCCCGCCTGGCGCCTTGCTCTTAATGAGACCCTTTTAAGGACCAAGTGTCCAGCTTTTATTTGGTTGCCAACCATCTTTCGATCCTTTCCCTTTTTAAACTATTAAGATTGTAATCTTTCAATCCTGCGTTACTGCCAGACAGATTGATTTGAGATAGAAAGATACCATCATCGGTAACAAACAAATCTATATATGCCCATGGGAATTTTCCAATGTTCATCATCTCTTTTCCAAACTCAACAATTTGTCTGCTGGGAGTTATGAACTTCGTGATGCCTCCAAAAATTCCGGTATTCCAGAAAATTCCACCTTTTTTTTTCTTTTCCTTGGCAACAATGGTATCTCCCAATATCACTAATCTAAACTCTCTGAAATTCTCTAACATGGGTTGAACAACTATTGGGGGTTTTATCACGTGAATGATTAGGCGAGCTAATTCATTTAATGACCAACAAGGATGGACTCCCATACCCATTGATGCGCGGTCCTCCTTGACAACGGCCTTCAGTATATTTTTTTCTACATATCTTCTTAGAACATTTCGAATATGAAACATTCTGAACAAAACCTGCGTATTCGGAACCATGTAATCCATGTAATGCAAAGCCTGATGGACTTTGCTCATACTTAAACTTTGAGAAAGCAAAGGGGGAAATATGTCAGTTCCTCTTGATTCGATTTCATAAAATATTCCTATGAACCGGGGATCTCTAATTTTACACGAAATTTTATCCCCCTTTTTAGATTTCGATAATAACTCACTTATCGTGGTATGATGTCCATTTAACGATAAACTGTGAAAATGCATAATCGAATCCTCAATTATTTGTCAGTATTGAAAAACAGTGTATTCTAAATATCTTCTGCCAGAAAAAACACGAACTTCACAACTAAGGGACTAATGACTATCTGAGGTCGTAATGATAGATCACGCAGTCGCAAAGCCAAACCACAAACAGAATACAGGCCGGCATGCTGAGAATCGGATATGGAGCAGTTCCTAAGTACTTGACTGATTATGGCATCTAGTTCGAGCACGTCCCCCATCCTCCCCCTTGTGGACAGGCAAGCCTATAAAATCGCTACTGCCCCAGTCGACTCATTCCTCGAATGGCCCGGATTCTTTCCAAAACAGGCGGATGCGCATAACTTAGAAATACTTTAAGCGGGTGGGGTTAACCTTCGTATTCTTCGGGTAAATCGCTTTGTGTATGCCGCACGTTGAGCGTCTCTACCACGATATCCAAGATATAATTGCCAACGATAACAAAAAGGATAATAACCAAGTAAATATTCATCTCCATAACATATCCGTTTATCAGGCTTTTTTGAAAGTATCACATTTTGGCACATTTTGGAAAGCCTTTCTCATACAGCAGACCCGCCTCAACCCAACTTCTTAACCGGCTTTCAAGGTAATCACACTCCCTCTGTCGTGTTTTGAGAGACTCATATCAGAAGGGTGTGACAGATCCGGTCACAGTTGGAAAGAAATACAAATATTTTCTGGAGAGAGCTTGGGGCCAGTTCTTGGGCGAGGCGAATGGGTTATTCCAACTCGCCACTTTTCTTACAAGGATGATTTTAGCCCCAAAAAGGCCATTCTAAGACCTTATTTGGCACGAAATCTGACGTTTTGTACTGTAATGTTTGATAGTTGGCGTGGTCCGACCCCACCTCCCCAGAGGTTCCATGGGTCTGCTACAACGCTCAATTGCTCTATTCTCAACTTTCCTGCTATCATGAACCGGCTCTAAAAGGATTACTTAGAAACTGTAAAACTAAAGGATGTCCCTAAGCTTACGCCTGACCCCACGGTTTTTTTTCATGGGACTATGAGGCCGGTTTCAGTTTGAGATGCGCTAATTACCCAAGATATGGAGACTATTATTAGTTATGCCACAATATATTGTGTAACATTCCAAAAAATCCTTGACAAATGCCGAGAAATGAGCACAAGATCGATCGTCTGGGAAAGAAAAGGAATATTGTGGTGCTGAATAGCCCATCAAGGCAGCACTCTCTTTACGAAGATAATGGCTAATCGTTTAGATGTAACCCCATTTTCGCACTATCTCTCATTAGCAAAAGCTCACCACAGGTATTTACAGGCAGATCTCATACGTTGGATCTGAACCTCGGAGTGAGACCCTAACATGTCCGTCTCGAGTGCTCCCCTTATCGATACATTTGACCTTGGAGATGCCTCTCCACCGGTTTTCTTTCGCTCCTACGAGGAGATCGAAGAGCATTCAGGTCGTCACCCTTATTCACATCTCATGCGGCGAGCATGGGAGAGCATGAAATTATGCGGAATATTTTGCGTGGATCGAAAGCCGACCGTCTATTTCAAGGAGGTGGAGCGAATTGATCCGAAGCAGATTCGAATACTGCACCGGAAGCTTTGGAACCAGGGAATCGCAACGCTTCTGGTAGTCGTAAGCCCAAAAGAGGTCCAAGTATATTCTGGTCTAGCATATCCGGCGAGGGAGCAGGATGAAATCGGTGGCAATCATCGTCTGGTTCAAGTACTTGACACAACGGCCCACGTCTTAGAACTGCGCTGGTTTATAC
>JAQYWL010000140.1 GCA_030145035.1 Desulfobacteria bacterium
ACTCCGATGGCCGTCTTTCCGATCTGGCGGTCACCAATGATGAGTTCGCGTTGCCCACGGCCCACAGGGGTCATGGCATCGATCGCCTTGAGGCCGGTATACAACGGTTCGTTGACCGATTGCCGGGCAATAACCCCCGGAGCAATCATCTCGACCCGGCGAGACTCCTTGGTGTCGATGGGTCCCTTCCCGTCCAAAGGCTCGCCCAAGGACGAAATAACCCGGCCCAAAACCGCATCGCCCACAGGCACCTCGGCAATCTTGCCTGTGCGCTTAACGATATCGCCTTCCTGGAGCTTGATATCCTCGCCCATGATCGCCACGCCCACATTGTCCTCTTCCAGATTGAGGACGAGGCCCATGATCCCGTGGGGAAACTCAAGAAGCTCCATGGACATGGCCTTTTCCACGCCGTAGACCCTGGCAATACCGTCCCCCACTGACAAGATGGTTCCTGTTTCGCTCACATCCACCTTCTTGTCGTAGTCCTTGATCTGACCCTTGATAATGTCGCTGATCTCTTCGGCTCTAATTTCCATCAGATATTCTCACTCCTTTGCAAAGATTCTTTTAAACTCATGAGTTGAGTTCTCACGCTTCCATCCATCACCACGTCCCCGATCTTGGTCACCGCACCACCGATCAAGGCCGGGTCAACACTGATTTCCATCCTCACCTCTTTGCCCGTCTTTTTAGAGAGGGCAGCCTGGATTTTTTCAATGCTTTCTTTCGGGAGTTCTGCGGCTGATACTAAATTAGCTCGGACAATGTTGGCGAGTTCGTCGGTCAGTTTCTCATAAAAGGTATAAATATCATTGAGATATTGTATCCTGCCTTTGTCAAAGCACAGGAAAAGGAAGGACGACATGACCTTGGAAAGACTCAAACGCCCTACCACCGCCTGTAGCACCTTCTTGCGACCTTCAGCATTATACAATGGGTTGGAGAGTGCCATCTCCAGCTCCTTTTGTTTTTCCAGGAGTTTTACCACACCTCCCAGCTCTTCTTTGTACTTCTCAGCCTTGCCGTCCTCCCTGCCAATGGTCAACAGGGCCTTGGCATATCGCCTGGCGATCCTGAGGCCTATCACTGGGCTACCACCACCTTTGTCAAGTATTCGTCAATAAGACGTTTCTGGTCTTTCGGTTTAATATCTTTTTTGATCAATTTTTCTGCCATGGCCACGGCCTCATCGGCCATCTCTGCCTTTAACTGTTGCTTGGCCTTGTGAAATTCGTGCTCGATGTTCTTTTTGGCCTGTTCCTGAAGTTTTTCGGCTGCGGCCCTGGCCTCCTCGATGATATTCGCCTTTACCGCCTCACCCTCCTGTATATATTCGGCCACGATTCTTTCCACTTCCTTGTCCAGGAGGCTTAGCTTTTCCTTGTATCCCGCAAGCTGTTTTTCCGCGTCCCCCTTCTGTGCTTCCAGGTCATCCAGCTCGTCCTTGATGCCCTGGCGCCGGGATGCGAGGGCCTTGGGAAGCGGTTTCCTTAAAAGAAAAATCAGTATGCCGGCAAGGAGTGCAAAGTTCATGATGCGCCAAATAAGGTCCTTGCCTTTGTCCAGCCCACCTTCAGCCTCGTGTCCCCCTCCTTCAGAGGAAGCCCAGACCGATCCAAAAGCAAAGAGGACCGAAACAACCACCAAAAGGCTGACAACATAGCGTGCCTTCCCCATCCTGACAAACCTCTTCATGACACTGCCCTCCCTAATATCTTTTCAGCAATCGCCGCAGAAAAGACCTTTATCTCTTTCTCCAGCCCGCGCCTTGCATCCTCGGCATCTTTTGCAATCTGAGCTCGTACAGCCTCCAATTCTGCTTGGGCCTTCTGGTTGATCTCACTGATAAGCCGCTTTTCCTCTTCCTCGCCAACTTGCTTCAGACCCTCTTTCTCCTGAACGCCCTGCTGCCTCGCTTCAGAGATCTTTGCTTGAAAAGTCTCCTCGCTTTCGGAAGCATCCCGTTGAAGGCCCTCAATACCCTCCTTGTAACCCTGGATCTTTTTCTTTCTTTCGATGAGTATTTTACGGATAGGTTTATACAGGATGGCGTTCAGGATGAAGATCAAAGCGATGAAGTTTGCCATCTGGACGAAGATACTATAATCAACACTGATCATGACGAACTCCTATTTTCTAATCTTGTCGGTTTGGGGAATAGTAAAAAACGTAACAATATTCCCAGCCCAAAAAAACTGCCTGCCTATATCACCAATACGGCCACATTGTCAAAGGTTTTTTTTCTTTATTTGTTCATTTATGTCTGCCATTCAGCCAAATTGATGGTCTTGCTGGTTGCATCATCTTTGGGTTCCATGCTGCAGTTGCCATGGAAAACCACCCCGGCATCAATAATTACCACGGGAGCACTCAGGTCACCGAACACGCGGGCTGGCTGATGCAACTCAATGCGGTTTGTGGCTCGGATATTGCCGCTCACCTCCCCGCACACCACGGCTGTGTGCACCAAGATGTCCGCATGGACAACCGCTTTTTCTCCTACAACCATCACCCCTTCTTTGCTCTCTATGCTCCCTGTGAAATGGCCATCAAGTCGCACGGTTCCCTCAAATACGAGTTTCCCTTCCAGGGTGGTCCCCAGCCCTAAAAACGTCTGTATCCCCTTTTTTGATTTCTTCATAAAGGAATCACTCCTTAAACAAGAACCTGCGCATACTAATGTTCAACAAGATTCCTATAGCACCCATAGTAACCAGCATCGAGGACCCCCCGTAACTAATCAGTGGCAAGGGAACACCAACCACAGGAAGCAACGCCACCGCCATTGCCAGGTTAATAAAGGCCTGCCAAAATATCATGCTGGTAAGACCAACAGCCAAAATGGTACCAAAGGGCTCCTTGGAACGTACCGCTACGCTCAGACCCCATATTACCAGCAACACATACAGCGAGATGACCACAGCCGCCCCCAAAAAACCCCACTCCTCAGCCAACACTGAAAAAATGAAGTCCGTATGTTGTTCAGGGAGAAAAGAGAGGGCGTTCTGGGTCCCCTTCAAAAACCCTTTACCGAAAAGCAATCCCGAACCGACCGCAATCTTGGACTGAATGATATGATAGCCTGCACCCAATGGGTCTCCATGTGGGTCAAGAAATGCTAGGATCCGCTGCTTCTGATATCCCTTTAAGAAGAACCAAGCCACCACAGACCCCACAATACCGGCTCCAGTCAAGCACAGAAGCGACCTGCGCTCAATCTTCACAAATATGGTCACGGTCCCTGCTATCAGGAGAACGATGAGGCTTGTGCCCAAGTCGGGCTGTTTCACAATTAAGGCAAATGGGATTAAGGCCCAAATCAGCGGCTTCCAAAGCTCCATAAGGGAAAAACCTTCTTCAGAGACATTCTCAGAAAAATATCGTGCCAGCATAATTACCAGGGAAATCTTCACCAATTCTGACGGTTGGAACGAAACCGGACCCACGATAAGCCACCGCTGGGATCCAGAGACCTCTTTGCCCACAAATAGCACAGCAACCAACAGCCCTATTGAGACGAGGTAGATAGGCAATGCCAACCTGTTCAGCCACCTGTAGCTGAACAGAGCCAATAGAATCATTACGCCGGTGCCGATTGCAAGCCAATAACACTGTTTCAAATAGACAGGTCCTTTCACTCCGACTATGTCCACATTGGCAGTCGCTGCGCTGTAAAGCGTGAGTATACCAATGCCTCCAAGCACCAGGGTGAGACCAAACAAGACCCAATCAAAATGCTCTAACAATCTTCGATCAATCATTGGATTAAATATTGACGATTGACTATTGTCGATTGTTGGCTTCGTAAAAAGTCGCCAGGCACCCTTTATCGTCATTCCCGCGTAGGCGGGAATCCAGTAACATCAGATGGTTCTGGACTCCCGCCTGCGCGGGAGTGACAGAAAGTTTGACTTTTTACGAGACCATCACGATTGAATTCCAAATCTCACAATCTTCAATCGTCAATCCTTAAATCCCCTAGATATGTCTTGATCATCTCTCTTGCAACGGGCCCTGCTGCTCTTGAGCCATGACCTCCGTGTTCTATCAGCACAGCCACGGCTACTCTGGGCTCTTCAGCAGGCGCAAAGGCAATAAACCAGGCATGGTCTCTGTGACGAAGACGCATACTCTCGACAGACTTTTCTTTATCATCATCATCTTCCGCCATGGTGACGACCTGGGCCGTTCCGGTCTTGCCGGCCACATCGACACCGGCAATACGTGCGATCCACCCCGTCCCCGTGGGTTTGTTGACCGCATCCATCAAGCTTTTCTTTATGATCTGAAGCGTCTTTTCCGAGGCAGAGAGCCTTCCTAAAGGCATTGGTACCTGTTTCTTGACGAGCGAGCCATCTGAAGACTCAATCCGCCTGATAACTAACGGCTTGTAGCGTATTCCCCCATTGGCAACTGCAGATATCAGGCTAAGCATCTGGATAGGTGTGACCAGGTCGAACCCCTGACCGATCGCTACAGAAAGGGTCTCTCCGCCCTGCCAGGGCACCCCCATCCGGATCAGCTTCCACCCTGAGGTGGGTACCAGGCCTTTTGCTTCTTTGTCAAGATCGACTCCTGTGGGCAAACCCAGGCCGCAAGCCTTAGCATGTATAGCCAATCGATCTACCCCCAATTTTTCACCTACCTGATAAAAAAAGACGTCGCAGGATTGGGCCAGCGCATCTGTAACGTTCATGAATCCGTGTCCGCCGCGTTTCCAGCACCGGAAAGTGCGATCACCATACCTGTAATACCCCGGACAGAAGATCCTTGTGTGCTCAGTGATCACCCCTTCCTCCAGCCCGGCTATGGCCGTCACAATCTTGTAGGTTGACGCCGGGGGATACTGCCCTTGAATGGTTTTGTTCTCCATCGGGCGAAACTCATTGGAAGCGAGGTCATTCCACGACTCGTGTGTCATGCCTTCCACAAACACATTGGGGTCAAAGGCAGGACTGCTTGCCATCGCCAGGATATGGCCATTGGATGGATCCATGGCCACGGCAGTTCCCACCATTCCGGCAAGTAATGCTTCGGCCTTGCGCTGAAGCCCAATGTCCAATGTCAGATAGATATTCTTCCCGGATATCGCCTCGTCGGTCTTAAGGACCCTTGTAAGCTGGCCAATGGCATTGACTTCGATCTGCTGTTCCCCTTGCTTTCCATGAAAATAGGGCTCATAAGCCTTTTCTACGCCAAATTTTCCAATGAAATCTCCGATTCTATTGTCCGGAAAGCACCCACTTTTCAATTCCTCGCTACTGATCTCACCCAGGTATCCAAGCAGATGTGAGGCTCGTTTCCCCTCCAAATAATGACGCGTCGGCTCCACTGTTATCACAATCCCAGGCAGATCAAGCTTGTGAGCTTCTATGATCGCTACGACATCACGGCTAACATCGCGCCTCAAGAGAACAGGCCTAAATGAACGCGCCCCCCTAACTTCAGCGAGTCTTGGAAAGAGGGTCTCAGGTGCAATATGTAAGAGCTCTGCCAGTTTGTGGACAACCCTATTGGGATTCTTGGCCTCCCTCGGAACAATAGAAACATTAAAAGAGGGGCGGTTCTCCACCAACAGCACGCCATTACGATCAAAGATGAGGCCACGCGGCGGAGGTATGCCCTGGAGCCTGACGCAGTTGTTTTGGGACTGTCGTCTGAATTCGTGTCCCTCTACGATCTGTAGATAGTAGAGGCGCACTAAAAGAATCAGAAAAGCTGCAAGAATGCATATGAGTGCTCCGGCAGCCCTTTGCCTGTACCAATCGCTATCGACTGTGTGCAGATATCTATCCATTGTCTAACCCGGACAACTCATCGTTCGCTTAATAAATTCGCACTTAGATTAATTCTTATATGGACCTAAATCTTTATCCCGTTTTGGTGTCAGGTTTCAGGGCACATGTAGGTTTCAGGTGTCAGTGTTCAGGTGTCAGGAAAGTAAAACGGCAGTGCTGAAACCTGATTGTCCCTGACACCTTCATATGTCCTGACACCTGACACCTGACACCTGACACCTGACACCTG
>JAQYWL010000567.1 GCA_030145035.1 Desulfobacteria bacterium
ATTACATCATGATCCTCGGTATCGAATGGGTTTCTTATTTTGTTACCAGCGTCCCGCTTTCACCGCTTTATTTATGGATGGCCCAACCGTCCTTGGAGGTGGGGACATCCATAAATAAAGGACAAGATTGGGGACGTTGTGAAAGCGCCGGGATAAACCGGCATAGCAAATATGAGGGGACGTTCTCAACATTTAAACTTTGGGTTGCTATTAGGGAACTATTAGTGGACCTTGCTTTATGTTGCTGATGCTTGATAACTTTAAATGTTGAGAACGTCCCTTATGTTCCAGCCCAAAATGCGCAGATTACCCCTTCAGGATACGAAATCCGGGCCAAACAGGACGGACAGTCATGATTAATAGACGTGAGTTCATGATGGCGGCTGCAGCCGGCATTCTGTCGGCTGTCGCAGGGGGAAGTGAGGAGAGGACAGTTATGGCCAAGCAATTAGATGTCGCTCGGAAAGCAGGAAAGACTAAAGTCTCCCTTGTTAAAACCTTACACAGGGAATCGGGCATTAGGAAGGCTATAGAGCTTCTCGGCATAAACCCTGTAAAGGGAAAAGATGTGCTGCTTAAGCCAAACTTCAACACAGCAGACCCATTCCCTGGTTCTACCCACAATGACACCCTTACTCACTTGATATTACAATTGAAGAATATGGGCGCTAAAAGTATCACCATCGGGGAAAGAAGCGGTCCTCCTGATACATCAAGTGTTCTAAAGGAAAAGAGAATATACGACCTCAGCAAAAAGCTCGGTGTAGGACTCGTAAACTTCGAAGAACTACCTCCGGATGCCTGGATAAGGGTAAAACCTGAAAAGAGCCACTGGAGAGACGGCTTTGATGTTGCCAAACCCATCCTTGATTCAAAATGTATTGTAACAACTTGTTGCCTTAAGACCCACAGGTACGGAGGCGTATTCACAATGTCTCTCAAGCTGTCCGTTGGTGTCACTCATAAGAGAAATATGAGGGAGCTCCACACATCCTTTTTCAGTATGAGTAAGATGATAGCAGAAATAAACCAGGTTTACACACCATCACTGATACTTCTTGATGGCATGGAGGCATTTGTGGACGGCGGCCCAATGAAAGGGCCCAGGAAGAGAGGCAATGTCATGATCGCCGGCACAGACAGGATTGCAATAGATGCAGTTGGACTAGCTATCCTAAAGGATCTCGGCAGCAACAAAGACATTATGGGAAAAAAGATTTTTGAGCAGGAGCAGATAGCAAGGGCCGTCGAGTTGGAGCTCGGCATCACCGGGCCTCAGGAGATAGAGATAATCACTGACAATTCGGAGAGCGAAAAATATGCGGAGAGGCTGGCGGGCATACTGTTAAATGGCTAGCGCTAAAACGAAAAGCCTCAGGGCAGCTTTAAACTTTAGAATTTGCGAGGAGTGGGGTATATTCTTATTTTCAATACTTTTACCCATTTTTGCTCACGGATGTCCCGATGGCCCGTATCGCCTGGTCCCGCTTAGCCCATAGAGCCTAATGTCCAAATTTCATGGATGTCCGGGATTTTCCGCATGCAATATGTCCTTGAAGTAGAGAGCCTGAAAAAGACGTTCGACGGCTTTGTGGCCGTAGACGGCATCTCGTTTCGCGTTTCTCACGGAGAATGTTTCGGCATATTAGGGCCCAATGGCGCAGGGAAAACCTCCACCATCCGCATGATATATGGATTTTCTCCCATAACAAGTGGCAACATCAAGGTTTTCGGCCTCTCCATATCTCAAGGATGGCGTACCATCAAATCGCGCATAGGTGTCTGCCAGCAGGACAACAACCTCGACCCCGACCTGACGGTTCTACAGAACCTGGAAATTTTCGCCCGATATTTCGACATGCCCAAAGACCAGGCGCTTCATCGTGCGGATCAGCTACTAAAATTCATAGCGTTGGATAACCGAAAGAACAGCACGGTTACTGATCTCTCTGGCGGCATGATGCGACGTCTGGTGCTTGCCCGTGCACTCATCAACAATCCGGACCTTTTGATTCTGGATGAGCCGACAACAGGCCTGGACCCTCAATCACGGCATCAGGTCTGGAATAAACTGGAAGACCTAAGGGCGAAGGGACTGTCCGTTTTGCTGACGACTCATTATATGGAGGAGGCTTCTCGCTTGTGCGACCGGCTTGTGATCATGGACCGCGGTCGTATTCTTGTGGAGGGAAAGCCCATGGACCTTATCAAAGAACACGTTGGACAAGATGTGATAGAGGTGGCCGAGCCTGGTGATGAATTGCAGAAATACATTCGGTCTGGGTCTATGGTTTATGAGGATCTGGGGCACCGGCTGATCATATACGGTCACGAAGGTGAAAAGCTGTTCCGCACAATAAGTGATGAATACTGCAAAGAGGGCTGCATTCTGCGAATGGCCACGCTGGAAGACGTCTTCTTGAAACTCACGGGCAGGGAGCTAAGAGAGTGAACGCAATGGCTTCTCCTCGCATCTCCAAAAGGTTTGTCAGGGTTTGGCAGCGAAACCTGACCGTTTACCAGAAGATGTGGAAAATTCTTTTTCTTCCGCCTCTGCTTGAGCCTCTTTTCTATTTACTGGCCTTCGGGGTCGGGTTGGCCGTGATGGTCGGGGGCGTCTACTACCGTGGGTCTGAGGTTTCTTATGTCAGCTTTATCGCACCTGCGCTGATCGCCATCAACATCATGTACAACGCCTTCTTTGAGAATACCTATGCCTCGTTTGTGAGAATGTATTTTCAAAAGACCTTTGACGCCATGATGGCCACCCCCCTTTCATTGGAAGAAATAATTACCGGCGAGATCATGTGGGGTGCTACAAAGTCCGTTATTGCCACGGCTATCATGCTGGCAGTGGTGAGCCTGTTTGGCCTTGTCAAATATCCAGAAGGCCTTTTGATTATCCCCTTGGCATTCTTAGGGGGCGTGGCCTTTGGAGCCATCGGCATGTTTTTTACAAGTATTGTCAAAACGATCGAGATGTTCAACTTGCCGATCTTCTTGTTTGTAACTCCCATGTTTCTATTCAGCGGAACCTTTTTCCCCCTTGAGAACTTGCCTCTGTGGGCACAGAAGTTGGCCCTGGCGTTCCCGTTGACCCATCTTGTCAAGCTCACGCGGTCCTTTAGTCTTGGCTTGATAGATTCTGCCCTGCTCTGGAGCTGTGCCTATCTTTTGCTCTTCTGTCTTATATGGTTTCCGTTAGCTATTTCCGGAATGCGCCATCGTTTGATCAAATGACCCATAGGGGGATAGGGGGACGTTCGGAAAGCGCCGGGATAAACCGGCATAGAGTAGGGGATGAGGCTTCGACTGAGCTCAGCCGAAGTCAAGAGCCCTACATGAGAAGAACTCCCTGAATCATTCTGAAATTATTCAAGAACCATTTGATTCCAAAGAATTTCGGTTCCCTGAATAGGGAGAGTGAGTAGAAGCTGTGAAGGAAACGATGCTTGCCGCCATCTTCGTCATACATGCTTTAGTCTCTACCTATTTCTACTTCAGACGCGGGCGGCGGGCTTTCTACTTGCTGTTCTGTGGTGGCTTTATTCTCCTGGCAGGCTATTATGCTTACAACTGCTGGCAATTGTTTGCAGGGGTGGAGCCAGGGCCCGCTTGGCTTCATTATTTTCGCTGGGCTGGGCTCATCCTGTGTGCTCTTGCCACACCGTTCTTTGTGACGCACCTGTTTCGTAAAAGGCGTGCCAAATCCGTCAGGTCTCGACGTTGTTGAATAGGATGGGAATTGAAAGATGAAAAGACTTCCTTGATCATGGTTGGCTCAAGCGATGGGGGCCGTTCAGAAAATTAAGGATTTGAAAGGAGTCTAACCAATGCGCAGATTTCCACACCTCTTTGAACCATTCACCATTCCACCGGTGGAACTCAAGAACAGAATTACCATGGCGCCCCTTTTCACGGCGTATGCCAATCGGGACGGAACAGTCAGTAAATTGATCCTCGACCATTACAAAGAGGTGGCAAGAGGGGGCGTAGGCATGATTGTTGTAGCAAATGCCCTGGTGGATCCAAGCGGAACATTGTCCAAACATTCCCTTCGTGTCGATGACGACCGGTTTCTGCGGGGTCTTTCACAACTTGCCGAAACAATAAAAAAAGAGGGTACAGCGGCAGCCCTTCAAATCAACCACGGAGGGCGTTTTGCCAAGGGGAAAACAGTGTATGCCCCTTCGTCCGTTTCTATCAGCGATATCAATATCGGAGGTTTTTACAAGACCACTCTCAAATCTTTGGATATTCAGCAGCAGTGGGCAGTCGTGTCAGAAGCAATCTATCATCGACCCCAGAGACCAAAGGAAATGACCGTAGAAGAGATTCGACGCATTACAACAGCCTACTCAAAAGCAGCTACCCGAGCAAAGAAAGCAGGATTCGATATGGTGGAAATCCATGGCGCAACCGGGTACCTCCCGGTTCAGTTTTTGTCTCGGCGAACCAACAAGCGAAAGGATCAATACGGAGGCGATCTGGAAAATCGGATGCGCTTCCCCCTGGAGTTGACAGAAGCGATCAAGGATGCTGTTGGTTCTGATTTTCCTGTTGGCTACCGGTTCCTGGCAGATGAATGGCTCCCGGACGGATTCCAGTTGGACGAGGCGAAGATCTTTGCCCAGCGGTTGTCTGCCCTTCAGATCGCTTATCTTTCTGTAACCGGGGGGACCTATGAGTCTTTTTCCAATCCGGAAATCGTAGAAAAATCTCACGAGCCGGGTTACATGGTATATTTGGCTCGAGAAATAAAAGAGGTAGTTAATCTGCCTGTCATAACTGCCGGCCGTATTACAACACCGGAATTGGCCGAGGAGATTCTGCGAGAAAAGAGAGCAGATCTGATTGGCCTTGCCCGTCCCCTCTTCGCTGACCCGAAATGGCCGCAAAATGCACGGACAGGAGAAGAAGACGCCATAGTCCCCTGTAAAGACTGCGGAACATGCTTTCAGCTCATCGTTGCGGACCTCCCTGCTCTGTGCCCACAATGGGACAAGGCCACATTGATCGAACGAAAGAGCTTGATCAAAGAGATGCGAAATCCTCGCAAGAAGGTATTGGTCGCCATCGACGGATCAGAAAATGCCAGCATGGCGGTTGCTTATGCAGGAGATATGCTGGCGAAGCGCAAGGATGTTACTATCACCCTTCTTCACGTTCAAACTGACGAAACAGTCAAAAACGAAAATGAGATAAGAGAGATGATGGATATTGCGCAATCCCTTCTGGTAAAGGCCGGTATCCCCGAAGAGGCCGTTACTATTGAGGTCCGCAAAAAAAGAGCCGGAATTGGCAATGACATATTAAATGAAATAGCAGAGGGCGGGTATGGCACTGTTGTCGTGGGGCGACGAGGTATTTCTAGGGCACAGCAACTCTTCTTTGGAAGCGTATCAAACAAAATAGTCCAGAATACGAACGATTGCACTGTCTGGGTTGTCGAATGAATCCGGGTAAACTGGGGGACGTAAACTGGGGGACACCTATGATTTAATGCCTTGCATAGTGTAAAGGATATGCCGTAACTATGAAACACGTTGACAACCGTGTTTCCTCTTTTGTAATCTAGAGATGTTGTATTATTCTTACTCCCTGTGAAAGCACATCTTGGCATTACTATACCTTAACCCGACTTCTATTATGTTTCGCACACTGTGAGGTGACGTGTGGTCTTGTCTCACCTTTCAGGTCTGATGCATGTTTAGACTGACAGAATCGGAGGGAAAATATGCTCACAACCAAACGTTACGACTATATGCCTTTTGACCATATTCGGCAACATCCTTTCATATCCAACCATCGCCCTTTCAGGCCAGTGACCAACCGGGACGTCCGAGTGACCAACCGCGTGACGAAACATTGGGGGCAGGTCTTCATTCTTGACAAAAGGGGGCAAGAGGGGATTTTGGTGTAGTAATCATTTGAAGAAAGGAGGCAAATAGAATGACTCGTGTTTGGTATGA
Organism: Desulfobacteria bacterium; assembly: GCA_030145035.1. Lineage (GTDB taxonomy): Bacteria > Desulfobacterota > Desulfobacteria > Desulfobacterales. The sequence goes on from JAQYWL010000567.1 coordinate 5,973, forward strand.
AAACCCTAAAATTATTTTACTCATAGTTCTTATAGTCCTTTCTCCAGGCATTGCTAAAATTATCACATCTATTGTTAAGGCTATTTTTTAATTGGGGAAAGTTTGGCGACGCCCTTTAGTTTTCCAGTTTCTAAGTAATCCTTTTAGGATCACCAATGGGGTCAAATCACCGATGGGGTCATCACCGATGGGGTCACATCTTTCCTCTTGACAATTGGCGCACTTGGTCGCTCAATTCAGCGCCAACACGGGTGGCGGGGTCGCGTCTTCATTCTTGACAAACCCTCTAATATGCCGACTGTCGGCTCAAGGAGGAGCGCGGTCACGTTTTCGTGCATGCGTCAAGAATGAAGACGACCCCTCGTCTCTTCTATTCACCAGGTTTGATTCGCCCTGCATAATAGCGCAGTCTTGAAGGACTGAGACTCAAGAACAAGCACAAAGTAAATCCCAAAGGATGTTTCAAAGCACCAAGGGCGTTTGCCTTGATCTCCCTCCAGAACCACGATCTGGCTTTATCTCTAAGGTGATATAGTTCGTGCTCCCGCACAAATTTCTTTACACAATTCGGGAGGTCCTTTCGGACATAGGCCACCTGAGTCTTTGGAACAGCATAACCGAATCGGGGGTGAAGTTCCTCTTTCGATGTATATGAGACCCTTGGTTCGATCCTATCAGGCTTAGCGCCTCTTCGGCTCATGCTGTGATTTTATCATGACGTTTGACAGTTCCTTCAAACTGCTAGACGGTTTTCCCTTATGTAGTCAACTCCATTCTTCAGGATCCGGACGCCGGCTGTTAACTCAGGATGGATCGATTGACCCTGCCGTTTCATAGACTCTTTCATACGGGTCCAGTCGGGATGATTGGTCCAGTGGTTGAAGGCCTCAGGGTGGGGCATCAAACCGAAGACGCGACCAGTGGGATCACATATCCCGGCGATGTCATGGACTGAACCGTTGGGATTGAACGGAAATTGTCCCTGTGCAGGCTCCCCCTTACGGGTCGCATACTGGAAAACCGCCTGCCCATTATCAATCAGGCGTTTGATCACCTCGGCAGACGCATAGAATTTTCCTTCACCGTGCCGTATGGGAAGTTCTATCCGGCCCACCCCTTTGGTGAAGACACAAGAGGAGTCAGGGTTTCCCAGAAGGGGCACCCAGTCGTCCCTGAAATTTCCACAATCGTTGAACGTGAGGGCAACGTGTCGTGTCCTATAATCCCCGTCAAAGCCGGGAAGAAACCCCAGATTTACCAGGGCCTGAAATCCGTTACAGATCCCAAGGATAAGCTTTCCTTCCCCTATGAATTGAAAGATGGCCTCGCCGATGTTTGATTTGAGGCGGACCGCTTCAAGCACGCCGGCCCCATGGTCATCGCCCCAGCTAAAGCCCCCGTCAAGCACAAGGATGTCATAGTCTTTGAGGGAGGTTTCTCCTGAAATAAGGGCATTGATATGAACGCGGGTCGAGACCGCCCCGGCCAGTTCAAAGGCATAGGCAGTTTCGTAGTCACAGTTGAGCCCGTAGCCGGTGAGGACCAGGACATGGACACTCCTATTTTGGGTTTCACTGCGTGTCATATGGAAATAGTCCACCATCTAACCCGGACAGGCCGGAACAAAAAAATAATCACGAAAACACGAAAACCTGAAAGCACGAAACAAGATAAAAAGAGAAACTCTAGCCAAGGCCTGGCTAGTGTCCATCCAGAAACTCCCCCTCCCCTGGCGGGCCCGCCCTGGCGCGACGGCCTATTATGAGCCAGCACGCCACATGATCCAGGTCTGGGCCAGGGAGGGGGTTGGGGGGAGGGGAACACGTTTGAAACTCAGCGGAATTCCATATCTTTTTCACCCCCACCTTCACCCTGTTAAATTTCCCGAAGGGAACCCTATTTAACAGGGCAGGCCCTCCCCTCTCCGAGGCGTAGGCTCTACGAGCCGGAGGCCGTCAAGGGGGAGGGGATTTAGGACATTTCCGGATGGACACTGGCTAACAGGCTATGTGCTTGCATATATAGTGTGCGCCAGGGCAGGCTGTATTCTTTCGTGTTTTCGTTCTTTCGTGCATTGCGGTGTTCGCCTTGAGAAGAGGCGTGATAGTATTGATAATCTTCTGCCACAAAAGGCACGAATCTCATTATTAAGCGCCTAACTGTGGCTCTCATATCAGTTGTCCAAAAGGTTGTTTCCAGGCTGCTTTCAGCTCGGAGACCGGTACCTGGATCACCGGCTCATCTTCCAGGCCGTTGATTACAAGATCGAGTCCGCTTGAGACCGTCCCAACGCAGGCGTGGGGAAAGCCATCCATAATAGACTCAAAGGCCAAGCGATGCTTGGGGTCAACGGTGACAATGAATCGGCCAGGGGTTTCTGAATAAAGGATCACATGGTTTTCTTCGACCTCTACCCTTGGTACTAAAGAAAGATCAATATCCATTCCCAGGCCGCCCCCCATGGCCACTAAGGCCAGGTGCACCCCCAGTCCCCCGCGGTAGATGCCGTGGCAAGATGCCACCAGGTCCTCCTGGATGGCTCGACTCAAGGCTCGATAGAGTTTCATCGAGGACTCGAGCCTGAGTTCGGGCACGCGCAGTCCCACATATCCAAAGTGTTCGTAGTATTCGGATGCGCCCAGCTCATTCCTGGTTTCACCGAGCACATAGACAAGGTCGCCTGCAAACTTGGAGTCCATGGTGACACAGCGGGTAATGTCTGAAATAACACTGGTGCAGGAAAATTGCAGTGTGGGCAGCGCAGAGACCTTGTGGGTCTCACCGTATCGGCCCTTGAGGTGGCCGTCTATGTACATGCTGTCTTTTCCTGAAAGGAGGGGGATTTCGTAAACCGTGCAAACATCCCTCAAGGCCCGGTTGGCCCGGACAAGTTGTGCAGCCTTATACTTGCCGTCCGGATTGTCGATCGGGTCATACTGTATGGTGGGCCAGCAAAAATTGTCCACGCCACCAATACGGTCCGGGTCCCCACCCACGGCCACTACACGCCGCACTGCCTCATCAATGGTGCAGGCCGCCATGTGGTAGGTGTCGATCTGGGAATAGGTTGGCAGCAGGGCCTGGGCTGCAGCCAGCCCCTCCGGGGACTCCAGCACAGGCCGGATGACAACCGCATCGCTGATTACATCGCGATCCTTTCCAACAAGGGGCTTGATGACGCTCGTACCTTGCACCTCATGGTCGTACTGCCGGATGATCCACTCCTTCGAGCAGATATTGGGCCTGGAAAAGAGATCGAGGAGTAAACCCGAGGCATCGTCCGGCCCGGCGAGCACGGGCTCAAAAAGCCCTCGCATCTCCGGGGGGGTCCATTCGGCCTCAAAGGTCCACTGGGGAAACTGCGAGCTGAGAAGATCGATATCTACATAGGCACACGTCCGGCCATCATAGGTGATGCGGAGTTTGCCGGAGTCCGTATAGTGACCGATGATTGTGGATTCCACTGCGTGCTTCTTGGAAAGGGCCATGAATTGTTCTTCATGCTCTGGCTTGATGGCAACCGTCATGCGCTCCTGGGATTCGGAAACCCATATCTCCCACTGGTCCAGACCCTCGTACTTTAGAGGGACCTTCTCAAGCTCAACCACGCACCCGTTGCTGAAGCGGGCCGATTCCCCAATGGACGAGGAGAGGCCACCACCCCCGTTATCCGTGATGAAGGCAATGAGTCCGTGATCTCGGGCCTCCAACAGAAAATCGTGCATCTTTTTTTGCGTGTAAGGGTCTCCAATCTGGACATGACCGGCAGGGGTATCAGCAGAGAAGCTCTCGGATGCCGCGGTCACGCCGTGGATACCGTCCTTTCCCACGCGGCCACCGCACATAACGATCAGATCATTAGGAGACGTGGTCTTCTTCTCGGCTGCCTCTCCTTTGATTTGCGAGGGCATCAGGCCGATGGCAGTGACAAAGACTAGGCACTTCCCCAGGTATCCCTCGTGAAACCAGACCTGCCCAAAAGGCGTGGGGATGCCGCTCTTGTTGCCTCCGTCGCGCACCCCTTCGATGACGCCATCCAGGAGACGTTTCGGATGGAGATGGGGTTTGAGTCCCCCCTGATAGTCCCGGGGCCCAGCACAGTATCCATACATCCCCATGATCAACCTGGAGCCTTTGCCCGTTCCCATGGGGTCGCGGTAGACCCCGACGATCCCGGTGATGGCCCCGCCATAGGCCTCCATATTGGACGGGGAGTTGTGGGTTTCGCCGGTGATCACATAGTGGTAGTCATCGTTAAGGCGGCCGACGCCCGCATTGTCCCAGAGGACCGAGATAACCCAGGGCTTTTGCTTTTGAACGGCCAGAGTAGGGGCTTCTATGCAGGTCTCAAAGAGGTCGTTCACAATCTCGGTTTTGCCAGTGGCAAGGTCACGGTAGCGGAACAGGCCCTTAAAGGTGTTGTGGTTGCAGTGATCGCTTCTTGCCTGGGAGATATATTCCAGTTCAACATCGGTGGGGGCTGAAAGACCGAAAGCCCGGCGCTCTGCCAGCACATCCTCTCTGAGAAAATAGGCCCGAATCGTAGAGACATCATTTGGGTTCAGGGCCAGGTCGCGCTCCTTGCTGACGCGCATGAGGGCTTCGTCGCTATGGATAGGGATCACAGTGACGGTCGGTTTATGATCCAGGCGCACCTTCGGGATGATGATCCCGATACCAGTCTCCGGGTGCCAATCCTTTTTGGAAAAGACCTTATACTGCTGGATAATGTCATTGGCGAGAAGCTCCCGGGCAATGCGGCCTGCGTCGTCAAAGGAGAGGTTGCCGCCCTTCAGGCAATACCTTTTTGAGGTATAGATCGCCTCGTGCGGTTTCAAACGGATACGAAGAAGGTCCTCCACCGCTTCTGTGGCCGTGCTTCCGGGATTGTCCCGCACACCGGGCCGGTAGCCCACCCACAAAACCGAGTCGAAATCGATGGCCAGGGGTTTGTAAGAAGAGATCCGGGTAACGGGATTGGTAAAGATTTCTGTTCGGATGAGTTCAAGCTGATCCGCCGTGAGGTCTATATCGATGGTAAGAATAGAGACCGTGCGAACCGACTCAAGATCGAATCCAAAATAGTCGTTCGCCTTCCTGCAAATAGCGGCCCCTTCGGCATCAAAAAGATTGGGTTTCAGGGTGATTTCCAGGCGAGCAGGCATAAGAAATGTCGGCATCCTTCATAGAGGGCCAAAAGTAGTTTACACTTTGTTCGAAATGAAGGCCGGGTTTCAGTGTTCAGGTTTCAGGTTTCAGGTTTCAGGTTTCAGGTTTCAGGTTTCAGGTTCTGCCCGTCTCACTCCTGACACCTGACACCTGAAACCTGAAACCTGAATGCAACCAAAATGCCAGGAAAAAGTGTAAACTGACTCATGAAGGATGCCGAAATGTCTATCAGAAAACCCTGCTAAAAGGACCAGTTCACGACAGATGCCCCCCAGGTCAAGCCTGCTCCAAAGGTAACCAAAAGCACGTTATCCCCTGCCCTTAGCAGGCCTTCCCTGTTGGCTTCGTCAAGGGCAATAGGGATAGTGGCTGATGAAGTGTTTCCGTACTTTTGGATGTTGGTGTAGACCCTGTCCATCGGTATAGACAGCTTTTCTGCCACGGCCTTGATGATCCTGAGGTTGGCCTGATGGGGGATCATTAGTTTTACGTCCGCGCTTGAAAGGCTATGATGTTTGAGGGCCGCCTCGGCAATGTTGGTCAGACTGGAGACTGCCTTTTTGAAGAGCCGGCTTCCTTCCATCTTCAGATGAAACGGCTTTCCTTCCACAGTATCAAGGATTTCAGGGATCTTGGAACCTCCGTCAGAAGAATAGAGGAGGTTCCAGAAATTTCCGTCACACCCCAGGTGGGTTGACAGAATACCGTCACGGTCTGCCGTGGGGGTTACCACCACTGCGCCAGCACCATCGCCTAACAACACGCAGGTAGATCGGTCCTCCCAGTTCGTGACGGAGGAAAGACGTTCGACACCAATGACCAGAGCGTTCTTACAGCTCCCCGTTGCAATGGCGTTACATGCAACAGACAGGGAATAAAGAAAACCTGAGCATCCGGCAGAGACATCAAACGCGACCGCCTTGCTGGCCTTGAGCGCCTTTTGCACAAAACAGGCTACCGAAGGAAACTGACGATCCGGTGTCACCGTGCCGACTACGATCATATCCAGGGTCTCGGCCGAAATGCCCGCCATCTCCAGCGCCCTCAAAGATGCCATTGTGGCCATATCCGAGGTGTTTTCGCCTCGGCCGTCTGAAGATATGCGGCGTTCTTTGATCCCGGTCCGCCGCGTGATCCATTCATCGGTCGTATCTACTATGGTTTCAAGCTCCTTGTTCGTCAGGATCCTCTTAGGGGTTGTGGATCCAGTTCCGACGATGCGTCCCTTTATCATCACTGGTTATTTGGCTACTCCTTTGATTGAAAGATTTTAGAAAGGCAAAATAACACATAAAATAACCCCCGTCATCTTTTTTTTGTAACCGTTCAGTGGTGACGGCGAACCCAGTCCACTCAAAGCTCAATGCCCACCCGGGCGGCCTCTCCTTGGTTGAAATAGTGTTTGGTGCATTCCATCGTGGTCACCAGATGAGCCTTTTCTATGAATGATTGAGGGGCGCTGCGCCCTGTGAGAATCAGCTCCATGTCGTGGGGCTTACCATCCATGAGTTTCAACACCGCATCTTCGTCAACAAGCCCCAGTGAAACAGCCACATTGACTTCGTCCAGAATGAGTAAATCGCACACTCTTTCATCCAATACCCTCCCGGCCTCTTTCAGAGCTGCCTGTGCCAGGCTCATATCCCGGGCACTCGGGTTGGCATGATCCACAAAGCCATTTCTTCCCATGGGTTTGATCACGAATTCCGGGGAAAGGCGCCGGGCCATGTTTAGCTCACCGGTTTCCCGGTCTCCCTTTAAGAACTGAATCATCACAACCCTGAGACCATGGCCTACAGCACGCAGGCCCAAGCCGAGAGCAGCCGTAGTCTTTCCCTTTCCGTCGCCCGTATAGACTTGAATGAGGCCCTTTTGAAGTCCCATATAATCTTTCCTTGTATCCTATATCGCGCCCAGCTCGTGTTCTATCTCGTCAAAAATATCCTCTATTTCATAGAGAAGTCGATCGGCCTTTGCCAGGTGCCAGTCGGCAATACGTTCCTCAATAGCCTCGTAGAGCTTGTGAAGTGCTGATCTGTGCTGGAGAAGGATCTCCCTGAAGGGGGGATCGCCTTCGAGTTGGTACAGGAGTTGGTCAAGTTTTCCTATGATCTCAAAGAGTGAAGGACCCCCTTCCACCCATGCCTCGTCCAGATAACTGAGGCGATGGGCCAACCTGGGGTAAGCGCTCTTTAAACCCTTCTTGTAATAGGGCCGAATCCGAACCGTCAATTGCATGTATTTGCTCATAGTTTATCCTCACACCGTTAAGGTTATCTCGCCCGCTCCCTCCGGTCGCTCGAGCTCGCAGAGATCACTGAGACAATTTTTCCTCGGCCTGATTTTTTGAGTGGGAAAAATCAGGCCAAACGATCAGTCCGCCTTGGGCGGACATTCACAACCCCGAACCATGGCATCTTTGGCCAACACTGCAGAAGTCATACGCGACAGCGCGGCAGCTTGAGCGGAATTCCCGTCTCAGGAATTCCGCTCAAAAACTCTGAGCCTCTGAGCACTCTGTGAGAGACAAAGGGGTCCAGTGCTCACTTACGGTTTGTGGGCCTCACCGGCACGGCCAGGCTCAGATACTTCCCATTTTCTTCGAACATCAATTTCTTGTCTACCATCATCCTCAAAAAAGGTACAATCCTGTCCTCGGCCATCCCCGGAAAATGGCCCAGGATACTTTTTAGCGAACGATGCCTCCGGCAGAAAAGGTAGATCGCTCTGGACGTTCCAACGAGGCGGTGTGTCAACGGTTCGGCCTCAAACCGCTTCTGGCGTATGATCAAAAAGTCCCGGCCGTCCCGAAAGCTGAGGATGTGCGCGCGCGAACTACCCTTGTGGAGTTCGGCGTACGACTTTTTCCAGGCCCTTACCTTTTTCTTGACCGGTTGCCAGAGTTTCCTTTGATGCCCAAGGTCGCCGCGATAGGCCTGGATCATAAAACGCATGGAACGGAAGATATCCGGCGGGAATATGGCAGCATAATTCGGATGGTCGAAGACCGCCATGAGCCCAAAGGCTCGCGGATCTTGCCACACAGGGCTTCCAAGGCCAAGCCAGAAATGGACAAACCTCAGCGGACGGAATGGCAGAGCAAACGCTAAGTTCCGTATAGTCTCCTCCACATCCTGGTGGTCGCTGCCGGGAAAATGGAGTATCAGATTCGAAACATTTGCAATGCCGAGCTCTTCGCAGTGCTTCATGATCTCCAGGTTCTGGATGGCCGTGGTACCCTTGTTGAGCTTTTTGAGCAACCGGGTGCTGAGGGCCTCAATACCGATCTGGACCTCGTGCACCCCTGCGGCCTGCATGGCCTCCAACACCCGCCTTGGTGTGGAGGCCCGGATCTCGCCGAACAAGCGGAAGTCCTTGTTCAGCTTGCCAAGCTGTTCAAAAATCTCTTTAGACTCTTTCACCGGAAGCAGGTTATCCATAAACGCCACAGAGAGTGTCTTGTGCTTTGTGGTCAGGTGATCGATCTCGGAGACGACTTGCATTGGACTCTTTGACCTGTATCCGTCCCACTGGAGGTTGAGATTGCAAAAGGCGCACCCCGCGTGTTTGCCGGCTCCTTGTGGCCGGCGCCACCAGCAGCCCCTGGATATTTCGGCTGGAACGGTAGGGAAGAAGGTTTTCTGCGGGCTGAATGTTTTAAGCATATGAAAGTAGTCATCGTAGTCAGGGGGCGGCAGGCTGCTCAGGACCTCCATTTGGCAGAAGGAGACAGGGGCGCTGTTTTTCGCGGCCTTGCGCATAACAATCCCTGGAATACGGGGTATGTCCTCGCGGCTTTGAGAATCTGTGAGATGAAGAACCAGTTGGGTCAGCGGAAGCTCCCCTTCACCATTGACCACAAAATCTATCTCGGGAAACGTCTCAAGCAGCCCGTGGATCGTGTCCCCTGCAAACACGGAGCCACCCACTACAACAGGCACATTCGGAAAGGCCTCTTTGATGCGCTTGACAAAATAGAGCGAAGAGGTGAGCTGACAAAGACATATTGAAAAACCCGCAAGTCCGCAATGCTCCCAATCCACGCTGTTGATAAAACCGTCGGACACGTCCCTGACCTGGGAGGTCAGCGTCTTGAAATCTATCTTGCGAAGGTGGGGCTTACCCCTGGCCTCCCGGTAAAAAATCCTTTCAATCTCTTTTGTACGTTCAGGAAATAACAGAGCAGCGTAAACGGATTCTGCCAGCCAGGTCCTTTCAGAGATGGCCCGATACAGTTTGTATCCAATGCATTCGGCCACCTTGAGATAGAGGTGAAGGGCGTGCACCTTTAACTGAGGAGACTGCGCTTTTAAATAGGCCTTAAGGGCACCAAGCTGAATGGAAGGACGGTTATAAAGAGGCCAGGGGGTTGAGACCAAGACAATACGTTCCAATTGACCGGTTCGCTCTCCTTTCATTTTGATTGCGGACACGAAGTGAAGCCTGCGCTAATGCGGTTTGGATTCATTAGCTTCCCTCTCTTTCTTCTATACTATGGAATAAGCTCGTCACCTCGGCGAGCTTATCTGGTGGTCCAAGGACAAAAAGCACATCGTTAGCACAAGGTTGCATGTCTCCGTCTGGATTGGACAATATTTGTGAGCCCCGACGTATTGCCAATACGGTAACTCCATATCTCTTTCTCAACTCAATCTGAGCCAACGATTTTCCAGCTAAGGCTGATTTTACACCAACCCTCAACGTACTGATTTCGACATCGGGAAGCTGAAGTGTCAAATCGGAAAAAGACGCCGACTCTTTGGAAAGGCTTCTAAACATGTCGTAACTATCTGATCGCACACGGGCGATGAACCTCTCGATCTCATCTCTGGGCACAAGGTACTTTGCTAGAACTCTGGCAAAGATTTCCACTGATGTCTCAAACTCCTCCGGAATAACTTCGTCTGCACCTAACTCATACAAGGGCTTTAATTCTTGAAGATAGCGTGTTCGCACCATTAAATGAACCCTTGGGTTAAGTCTCCGGACGATTTCGGTAATTCTGCGAGTTGCTGTGGGATCATTGATCGCTACTACAACAATTCTCGCATTTTTTGTGTCTGCATGCTGAAGGACTGCATCCTGGGTCGCATCGCCATAATAAATCGGTTCACCCTTTGCTTTTTCGTCCTTTACTGTTTCAGGATTCATTTCAATGATCACATAAGGGATTCCTCCTACCCTGGCGGCTTGTGCGAGATTTCTACCGTTAATTCCGAAGCCAATAATCACAAGGTGGTCTTGTTTACGTGTCCTCTTTATCCCTTGCACAGGATACAAGCCAGATTTCAACCTTCTCGGGATAGGCAACCGCAAGACAAAATCTGCGCTGCGAGGCGCAAGTGCTATAATGAATGGTGTCGCTGCCATGCTCAGCACAGAGATAGATAGAAACATCTGATAGATATTTCCGGTAAGCAAGCCATATTCAATACCTGTCTTAGACAAAATGAAAGAAAATTCACCAACCTGACTGAGAGCAAGTCCTACTAAGATTGCAGTGCGGAGCGGGAAACCCAATAATACGGTTACAAAGCCAGCGATTACGGTTTTTAAGGCCAGGACGCCTAAGGCAATTATTGCAATGCGCATCGGCTCCTGGAAAAGAAAACCCACATCCAGGAGCATGCCAATGGAGACAAAAAAGAAGCTCGTAAAGACATCCCGCAAGGGTAAAATATTGCCGAGTGCCTCATGACTGTATTCAGTTTCGGATATAATCAAGCCCGCTAAAAATGCCCCCAGGGCAAGAGAGAGTCCCGCACTGGAAGTTATCCACGCAACTGTAAGACATATTACAACAACGCTCAATAAGAAAAGTGTCCGGTTGCGCGTGCGTGCAATTTGATACAATACCTGGGGCACAATCCATTTAGCACTAACGATTACCAACAGGATGATACCGATTCCTTTTGCAATAAGAATGACGAGGGATTCACCTAAATTCCCCGTCGCTCCGGCCAGGAAAGGCGTAAACAACATCATTGGAACAATAATGATATCCTGAAAGATCAATATGCCAAGAGTTGTACGTCCGTGGGGGCTATCAACTTCAGCCCTTTCCTGGATAAGTTTGAGCACAATGGCAGTGCTGCTCAGGGATATAAGAAATCCTATAAAGATCGATTCACCAAAGGGCTGACCGATTTGCCTGACTATGGCAAAAGCAGCCAAAAGGGTTAGCAACACCTGAAGCGAGCCACCCATTAGAGTTGCTTTCTTGATTTGCAACAGCTTTTTAAGTGAAAACTCGATTCCGATAGTAAAAAGCAACAACACAACCCCGACTTCAGCCAAAATTTCAACTTTGTGAACCGCTTTTATGAACCCCAGTCCGTGAGGCCCTGCCAGTATCCCGGTAAGGAGGAATCCCACAATTACTGGCACTCGAATTCGATGGCATATAAAGACAACAACAATCGATAGTCCAAATATAATGACGATGCCCTTCAGTAACGGTATTTCCATATCCTAATATGCTCCTGATTTCATATTGAACCCGCCCTCAACAACAAGGCCCCGTTGCAATGCCGCTATAGTCATTGTGTTGGCGTGTTTTAAGGCGGGCCGACTCCGGGAATGTTCCTCGCGGACTGAGAAAGTTATCCACTCGTATCACCACGAATTGGTTATCCATCAATACCTTGATTTAATCAAGGGTAAAAGCGCCATCCACATCGCAAGGGAATATTTTGAGGGAACAACTCTTGTGAATAACCTCGATTGTGGCGGATATCATTTAACCCATAGAAAGAATGGCATCCTTCATTCCTCAGTTTACACTTTTCAAGAATGCGGGCGCCAAGAGATAAATTCTTTTGTTCGTACTTTTTGGTGTCAGGTGTCAGGTGTCAGGTGTCAGGTGTCAGGTGTCAGAAAGTGAAAAAGCAAGACCTGAAACCTGAACACTGAAACCTGAACACTGGTCAATAGGTATAAACTACTTTATGGCGAAAATGAAGGATGCAGCTAAATTGATACAATTTGTTTAGGTAAGGGCATGTCGCCGGAATAGAGAAGGTGAGGTGCGGGAATGTAGAGGTGAAGTCCATTCAGGAATCGACTCGTAAGTTTTTTTGGGGGTTCAACTCCTTTGATTATCTTGCCCGAATTCTTGCTATCAATTTCAAGAAATGATGTTCAGCAGACTTCCTAACATTTCATCTTCGGCAGAAATTACTTTAAGATTGGCCTGAAAACCTCTTTTCATCAAAATTATATCCACAAACTCTCTTCCAATGTCAACGTTCGACTGCTCCAACGCATTCGGCGCAATACTACCCAGCCCGTTTGTCCCTGGTTGGCCTGTAATGGCATCGCCTGACTCACCAGTCTTTGCGTAAAGATTGTTCCCCATCTTCTTAAGCCCCTGCGGGTTATTGAATTTGGCAATCGCCACTTGAAAGAGGTTCAAAACCTGGCCATTGGAATAACTCCCGGTAATAGTTCCATCCGCACTTATGGTAACCGAGTCAAGATCGCCCGGCCCATATCCGTCGGCAGAAGAAAAAACAGTATTTGATGCTGAAGAATACTGCGTTGATGAAAGCGAATCATTAACCCAGGAAGAACCATTATGGAAAGAACCAAAATCGAGCTGAATCGACATTTTAGTAGAGCCGTCCGTTGCACCCGGAAAGTCAGGGTTAAAGGTAAAATGACCACCTGTAAGATCCGTAGCAATATTTTGAGATATCCAGTTACCGGTGCCGTCATTAATATCCATAGTCATATCCGAGACAGCACCGGAACTGTTAAATTCTAAGGTCCCCCGAGCCAATAAACCAAGGTCACCACCTGTGGCTCCCGGTCTTCGATCCTCGCGCGGATGTGCGGTAACAATATATTCCCATGCCGAACCGGTCCCTCTCTTATCAAAATAAACGGTAATCTCATGTGAGGCACCAACCCCATCGTATACTTTTGTTGAAGTTTGGTAGTCATATGCATTGTCAGCTATATACTCTTCGTTGGGATTATCTCCATTCCATGCACCCGCGAGTGCGTTTATTCCGACCGAGTTGTCTCCTGCATGAGCATTAAGATTCACAATATTTTTCATGATGGTTGACTCTTGCGGAGGAGACGTAAACGAAGACGCTGTAATATCGCCAATTGCACCCTGTATTTCACCGGTGATCGGGTCAAGCTCCCACCCCTGTGCCACATACCCTGAAGTAGTCACAAATCTCCCGTTCTCGTCAAACCGAAATTGTCCATCTCTTGTATAATAGTCCGCTCCTTCTGACGCCCGCACCATAAAAAATCCATCTCCTCCTATAGCCATGTCAGTAGGAGAGGAAGTAGATTCAAACGATCCCTGAGAAAACTCCTCTGTAATTTGCCCTATGGTTGTACCCCGTCCCACCTGTGATACCCCCGAAGAGGTAGACACATTTTGAGGAGACACCTCCTGGAAACTTGAACGACTCCTTTTGAACCCCTGTGTACGTATGTTAGCTATATTATTGGCAGAAGCACCCAATTTCCTTTCAAAGGCTTTTAAGGCTGATATTGCGGATGAAATACCCTTAATCATGGCCATTCTCCTTTCCCCTAAACAAAAAACCCATCCTCCTTTGAAAGAATGGGTTTCAGTATCGAATTCTTTACCAGTCGGGCAACCCCGCTATCCGCGGTCGGCGGACCGGAGGCTTTGCGTCCCACTCTTTCGAGAGGTTTGCCTTTTTCACAACTTCTTTGGTCTAATCACTAATATCGGTACGGAACCGAAAAAACTTTAGCGGGCTTTTCTTTTTTCCGTCTCTGTGATACTCAGAATCCGACTGTCACCTGGGTTGAGCGGTTCAACGTTCACGGTTCCCGGTTGAAGAGCCCTGGCCCAGACCCTGGCCCAGACCGGGTTTTTCTCTCCGTGGCATTATCCAGCTTCTGTCGCGCCAGGGCGGGCCGGGTTTTCTCCGCTGGACATTATCCAACTTCTGTCGCGCCAGGGCGGGCAGGGCAGGCCTACCTGGCTGTTAGCAAAAGGATGACGCGTCAATAAAGAAAGTTCACCGTTCAAAGTTCATAGGTTCAAAGCCTGCC
>JAQYWL010000526.1 GCA_030145035.1 Desulfobacteria bacterium
AGCCATACCAATACCAAGGTCTCTTACTGCCCAATGGCACAACAGACTTTTTGCCTTAACGCGCACAAAAATCATAATTTCAAAACTGTAAATGTAAAGGGATGTCCCCAAAGTCCCATAAAGTCCCATTCCGAAAGTCGAGCCGAAGCATGTCAATCAGGATGTAGATTTTGGCGAGCTCTTCCGATGCTGTAAACAAAAGAAAGACCGAAGAAGTGAATCTGTTGTGTTCTAGTAGAACCTCGACGTCATCCAGCAAGTCCGTTGCCTTCAAGTAGTTGAGAACTCAGGCGGGATTTAGCATCCATTTCCAAGCAGGTATGGCTTTGACAGAAACCCCTTGTTCGTGAAAATCCTTTTCCTGATTATATGTTACTATGAGATTTTCTTTGATACCGAAATACTTGGCGGTTGTGACGATTGCTTCCAACTCCCGCTTCACGGTATCTCCTTGACTTATATCGATACAGACCTGGAGTGCCGTGACAGGATGACCGTGGCTGTCCACGGCGATGAAATCCACTTCCTGTCGCTTTTTTCTCGTTAAATAATATTGAACCCTGTGCCACCTTTGATAAAGGTGAACAAAGACCATGTTTTCAAGCGCCCTCGAATAAGAACCGTCCCAAATAAGGCTGTTCTTGTTGGCCAAAGCCCAGTCGATTGCGTAAATCTTCTTGTAGTTTCTCTCCTGCTCTTTAAGGGAATTCGAATAGATGGGAACCATGAACAAGAGCCATGAATCTTGCGCCCAATCAATATACCCTCTCACAGCATCCCGGCTTGTACTGAATCCGCCTTGTTTTAGATACTGGAAGGCGCTCTGAAGGGTATGAGCTTTGCTGATATTAGAAAGCAAGTAGTTATACAGATGGATGCACTGTTTAGGTTTGCTCACATCATATCGCTGTATTATGTCCTTGAGAATCATGGTGTCAAAATACTCTCTCAGCAATGCTTCTTTTGTATATTCTTCGAGATTGGCTATGGCGGGATAGGCGCCCCATTTCATGTATTCATCAAACATCCTTCTTGCTTCAGCCCGGCCTTTTGTCGAACTCGTTTTATATCTGAAATCCTTGAATTTCAGAAACTCAGAAAAGCTCAGTGGATATACTGTAGATGAAATGGCTTTGCCCCGAAGTTCAGTTGCAATGTCAGACCTTAGCAACTTGGAAGACGACCCGGTAACAATCACTTTCCAATTGGGATTTCGGGACAAATCTATGACATATTCTTCCCATCCGGGGATTTTGTGGATTTCATCCAGAATAAATAGGAGCGGGGTATTCAACTCAAATTCAGGGTTGAGCTTCAAAAATGTATTCTGAATCAATGGCAGATCAAGGGCCTTCATATTGGACAAGACAGGATTGTCAAAATCCATCAGGCATACCTGATGGATCGACCTGACAACCTTCTGACGAATCATTTCATCCGCTGTCTGCAACACCCTAAAGCTTTTGCCGGCTCTGCGCGCTCCAATGACGGTTGAGACCATGTTATCAACCAGTTGAAGCCTACCTTCCCTTGGAATATATTCGGGAATGCCGAGGCTTTTGAAGTCTTCGATTTTTCTTTCTATTTCTTGTTCAACCATTCGGCACCTACTTATTTGGGGAGCGGTAGGTTAGGGCTAACGATTAGTCAGTTTATTGCATTTTTACGCCTAATTATTAGTCGCAAAAAGCTGTGTTGTCAAGAACAAAACAGCAAAAAGGCCTCAGATCCTATTCTTAGTCTCCTTCATGTCCTTCGTGGTCAACTCTCCAGATCGGGCCGGCAAACGCTCGCGCACACCGCACGAATCAAATCGCGACTCATTCTGTTTACGCTGTCTTTCTGTCTGGCGGATTGAATTTTTTGTTCGGATAGGGGGCCATGGGGACGCAGTTAACTTTTTAACTTAAGTTTACCCAACCAGCGAATATTTTCTATCCTTTGCCAGCTTCTCGCCTCGAATTGCTGATTTGCTGACAGACGGAACTGAAATTTTTAGTTTCTGGGCAAGAGATGACATGGTGATTCCCAGCTCTCTTACCGCCCAGTAGCATAAAAGGCTGCGGGCCTCGACAAGGTGGGCCAGACTAGGGGACATCCTAATAGCGGTCGTGTCAAGCAAAAAATTGGTAGCCCATGAAATTATAATTTTCTCTATGAAAACGGTAAAAGTTATAATTTCATGACCGTCCCCTAGTTCCCTATGCACCACCGCGAAAAACTCACGGGAATAATCCGTGTTCGGGTCGTAGTCGATGCTCAGCGCGTAGATGTCCAGCACCTTGCGCCAGAAAACTTTTTCAGACGAGCGGATGTCCCGGATGCGGGCGAGCAGTTCGTTGAAATAGTTGCCTCCGCCGGCCTCTTTCAGCCGCTCATCATCCAGGGCAAATCCCTTGATAATGTATTCCCGTAAGCGCTGGGTGGCCCAGATGCGAAATTGGGTGCCGCGAAGTGACTTGACGCGATAACCTGCCGAAATAATGACATCCAGGTTGTAGTAATGAGAAACAATCAGGGTCACATCTTAAATATTAAGTATCCAACATATCGAGAATACCATGGACGAACAGGCAACATAAGGGACGTTCTCAACATTTAAAGTTATCAATCATCAGCAACATAAAGCAAGGTCCCCTAATAGTTCCCTAATAGCAACCCAAAGTTTAAATGTTGAGAACGTCCCCAATACCCCAATACCCGCGTCCCCAATACCTGCTACACTACACTTTGTTTCTTGGGCTTTACCAAGTCTCTTTTCTCACACCGATGCGGCTAAGCGGCGGGTAAACAGCGAAGCTGTTTTGCCGACTTCAGCCGCTGGTTAGCACTTCCTTCTCATCTGGATTTGAAATGCTTATAGCTTCGTACTTGATCTATCTTCAATTGCCATACAGTGGATTGAATTGATTTTTGATCTCGCGGTGATGCAAAGTCGGGCTCAGTCCAATCAAGAGCAAATATCTTGTCCCAACTCCTCACTATTTTCTCATGATATTCAGGATGAAGAAGTGGCTTGGTTTTGAAAAATGACAGTCCTTCTCTTTCTAGCTCGGCCTCAAAGGCTTCGCCATATGCCTCTGATTCTGGAAGATACCAATAGTTGAGTACATAGTGCCAAAGCTCAAAGTCAGAAAGCAAGGCTGCATTTTCATGACATTCGAAGTCAATTCTCACACCCCTCTCATTCTTAGATAAGTGCCCACCAGCGCGGAGGTCAGGGCGCTTTCTTTTTGCACTCTCCCATTGATACCAAGCCCAGACAGGGAAACAATCCGCATAGGGTGGAGGGCCAAGGCGTTTCTTCATTTGATCAGCCATCCAGCGATAAGCTGAAACCCAAGATTCTTCCATAATATTCTCAATCGTCGCGATAAGATAACCACGCCTTTGTAATCGCTCCCAAGCTTTTTCTTTTTGAATAGTCCATAGAATCATGTTCTTTAGTGCTAACGATCCGGGATCAGCAGGCCGCGTAGCGGATCGGCTGCATCCGGCGGTTTATAACCCTTGGATTTGGTTCAAGCCTCGTTTGTAATTGAGAGCATGCACTTCCTTAGTGAGTCGATCTGCGAGCAAATCTTCAGTGACTTCAAGATCATATCGACTCTGAAGGTTCAACCAAAACTGTGGTGACATCCCAAAGAACCGACCTAAACGCAGAGCAGTATCTGCAGTAATCCCCCGTTTCTCGTGAACAATTTCATTGATTCGTCTTGGGGGTACACTTATGTCCTTGGCCAATCGGTATTGACTGATGCCCATTGGTTTTAGAAATTCTTCCATCAGGATCTCACCAGGATGGATGGGAGAGAGTTTTTTATTCTTCATAATAAACCTCCTAATGATAATCAGTAATCTCAACATTATAAGCATCTCCGGCCTTCCATCTAAAACATATGCGCCATTGATCGTTAATGCGAATGCTGTGCTGGCCTTTTCGTTCACGTTTTAGACTTTCCAGTTTGTTGCCGGGTGGAATGCGTAATGCATTGAGTTCAGGTGCTGCATCTAAGATTACCAGTTTCCTGCGTGCAATATGCTGAATATTCTGCGGTAATTTTCTGGAAAAAAGTCTGTTAAATATTTTTTCAGTTTCTTTGTCGTGAAAAGATTTTATCATAACAACATGCTAACGCAGTTCGTTATTAACGTCAAGGGGAACATAAGGGGGAACATAAAGGACGTTCTCAACATTTAAATCTATCAATCATCAGCAACATAAAGCAAGGTCTCCTAATAGCAGCCCAAAGTTTAAATGCTGAGAACGTCCCCCATAGCCTCCTGGGGCGAAATTTGGTAAACCGGTACGCGGGGAGGCTAGGATCAGGGAAAGGACCAAAATTCAGGCTGGAGTCGGACCGTGTTGACCCAAGGACAAGGTGCTTTCCCTGGGCAAAAGTCAAGATATCATTCAGCGACCTAAAAAAGTGAGCTTTTTCACTATTTTAACGTTATAGCAAATCTTGTACTTTTTGATTTTACGGCACACACAACATATTGACACTTGGTCAAAGAAACGTTGGCAGATATCAGTTGCCTATTTGCCCTCCCAACACCTCGTTCAGTTTCTTCGATAATGTTTCGAGCGAAAATGGTTTTTGGATAAAATCTTGAGCGCCTGCATCCAGAATTTCCTGTCCGGGGCCATCCAGGGTGTAGCCGCTGCAGACGATTACTTTCAGATTTGGCCGGGCTTGCATGATAACAGGATACACCTGCCCCCCTTCCATATCAGGCAAAACAATGTCCAGAATAGCCAAGTCAATATCCCCATCAAAGGTCTGGGCAATGTCAACGGCCTTCGCGCCGGTCTTGGCCAGCAAAATTCGGTAACCCATCCTCTCTAACATTGAGCGGATCACATCTATGACAACATCCTCATCTTCAATAAGCAGTACGGTTCCTGTGCCAGTGGTCACTTCACTTTTACTCTCTTTTGCTCGTTCTACAACCTCAACAGCTGGCAGGCCCGCCTGCCTCGCCTCAGCACTCGCGATGGCTGGCAGGTAGATTCGCACCGCAGTCCCTTTGCCCATTTCGGAATCAACCGAAATCGAGCCACCGTGGTTCTTGATAATTCCGTATACCGCAGCCATGCCAAGACCTCGACCCTGAAATTTCGTCGTAAAAAAGGGATCAAATACTCTACTTCTAGTTTCTTCGTCCATGCCTTTTCCCTCATCCTCTATTGTAAGGCAAACATACGGGCCAGGCTTGAGACCGAGGTCGGTTTCTGCAAATTCTTCGTCGATGTTCTCATTTCTGGTGATGATCCTGATACGACCTTTGCCTTCCATGGCCTCGGATGCATTGTTTAACACGGCAGAAAGCACCATCTGCATCTGGGTGAGATCAACCTCTACACGAGAAATGTCACCAGGTAAATCGGTGTCCACTCGAATGGCAGGATCGATACTGTGCTTGACCAAGGGTACGGTGTCTTCCACAAAATCGTTCAAAGATACGGTTTTGGGTTGATACTTTCCTCCTCTGGCATAGGCCAGCAATTGATTCGTCAGGTTGACCATTCGAAGAGTGGAATTGTTCATTCGCTTAACATACTTATCTATATTCTTGTCATCAGGCAGATCCATTTGAAGCAGTTCGATATTTCCAGAAATCCCAACTAAGGCATTGTTAAATTCGTGCGCAATGCCGCCAGCTAAGGTAGCTATTGCCTCAACCTTGTGAGCCTCCTGGAGTTGGGCTTCAACTTTCATTTTTTCTTCAATCGCCTGGTTACGCTCTGTAACGTCGCGCAACACCGCTCTACTTCCTGCATACATGCCATCAGTGTCATAAATAGCAACGACCTTTATTTCACCATGAATTTGTTTTCCGTTTCTTGTTACCCATGTAGTTTCAAGACTAATTTCTCCTTTTGTAATTAATTCTTCCCATTTTGGTTTGAAACGTTTTTCCAAAACTTCTTTGTCCAAAACCTGAGTGACATGCATTCCAATCATTTCTTCTTTAGAATATCCTAAAGTCTTAGCCATTGATTCATTCACATAAGTAAAATTTCCATCTTTATCCGCAATATGCATTAAATCACTTGCAGTTTCCATAAAAGTTCGGAACTTTTCTTCGCTCTCCTGCAGCGCCTCCTCTGTCCGGTTGCGCTCTTCCATTTCCCACTTCAATTGCTTATTTGCTTTCAGCAATTCAGCAGTGCGCTCCTCCACCCGACATTCTAGTTCATTATGAGCTTTTCGAAGCGCCTCCTCCGCCTGTTTGCGATCGGTAATATTGCGGGAAAGCTCTACCACCAATTTTGGCCGGCCATCCCTGTGCCACGCAGTCGCGCTGGCCATGCACCAGAAAATCATTTGTTTCCCATCCCGCGTTGTGACCACTGTCTCGTGCTCGTGAACCTTTCCGTCTTCAAAACACTTCCTCGCCACGCACGGTTCGCAAGGTTTGTCATACCCATGGTAGGAACTATAACACTTCTTGCCAAGCAGATCCGGGCCGAATAATTCCTTTGCGATGTCGTTTGCCCATACAATATTGTGTTTATCGTCTATTATGCTCATGTGATCTGTCACCGAAGCAATAATCCCCGCCAGTTTCTCCTCGCTCTCCCGTAGCGCTTTTTCGGCCCGCTTCCGTTCGGTGACGTCTCTGGCAAACTCGACCGCCCCAGTGAGATTTCCATCCCCATCCATAATCGGATAGGCAAATACCTCGAAGTTCCTGCCTCCAGTTGACACCTCATCTTCAGGGGTGGACATTCGATAATAGGCAGGGGCTTTGGTTCGATATGCCTCCGCGACCGCACAGTTCGGACAAATCTCTTTCCGGCCCTTCAGGACACTAAAGCATTTACGGTTAAGGACACGTTCCTTGTCCGACAAGCCGAACGCCTTCACTATGGTTTCATTAACATCTGTAAGATTGAAATCGAGATCAACCACATTAATGTTATCATGGATAGCGTCGAAGACAGCACGCAGCTTTCTGTGGGTTGAAGACAACGCCTCCTCCGTCTCCTTGCGGTTAGCCGCTTCTTTCTCTAACTCCTTGACCCTTTGTTCCAATTTCTCATAGGTTGGTTTCCTGGCCATTAGAAAATCCTCCAATTTCCCAACAAATAAAGAAGGCCTCATGCAAACGCAGCTCAAATAAGATGCATGGTGCCTTTTGTAAGTCCCACGGGGCCATCCTGCTGAAAGTTGTTATCTCTTGATCGAATGTGCCGCCATTTGGACCCTCCATACATTAATTGGCTAAGAATTGTCAAACTGGCGCCCGCCCGATCACGAGGGCATTTAAGAAACACACAATATCTTGAAGGGCCGATTTGAAAGGTAAGGTTATAACTATTTGCCAGAATCGTAACTATCCGAAATGTTACGATTTCAAAAACATATCGAAACCCCAAAACTTCTTTTTCCTCGACCTGTCTCCATGACACTCAGTTTTTCCATCCAACCTCCAGTTATAAAATCACTCCGTGATTTTATATGGGGTCTTGATATTCAGTTCATGGCATCCCTTTTGGGTATGGTTAAAAATGATAAGTGCCAAATTTCGCATGGAGACTACCAGCAAGGCAGGTGTTTGTCAAGGATTCTGAAGGGTAACAGGCTGCTCGGGCCATAGGCAACAAAATTGGAACAACGGGGAAGCGGGGATGGCAGGAGGCGGGCAGTCCGAATTTCTCTTGGATTCAAATCAAAGTTAATCTATCAGGGAGATTGTGGGGACATCCTTTACATTTCCATATTTACAGTTTTGGGCTTAAGGATCAAGGATCGATGAGATTGTAGCCCTTTTGTTGTACTATTGTCTCTCCTCGCTTTACCGACTGACTCACCC
>JAQYWL010000262.1 GCA_030145035.1 Desulfobacteria bacterium
CCTTTTGAGCGAACCGGATGTGAACATCACCCCTGACCTTGCTTCTAATGCCATATCGAGGATTGTCGATGGGTTTGATCATTTGAGACCGAGGCTGGAAAAAGAGGCAAAAAAACGGGCGGAGGAACTTCTCCAGGCACACCGACGGGTCAGGACAGCAGCTCGCCTTCGCGGCCTGCGATACAAGGTCGAGCCGCATTTGCCGCCAGATGTGTTGGGAATATATGTTTATTTGCCCGTGATATGATATCATAATAGCTGGACAGCAGGAAGTTCGTGTGCTTCCGGTAACCGTGCGTAAGCGAGGAAATTTTGTACGGTGTGGTAGCCGCAAGCTTTAGCTTGCGCAAGTGATTAAGAAAGGAAGATCTTATGAAGAACTTGGATGACTTGAATCTCAGTGAACGGGAAAAAAGAGCTATATTAGAAGCATCCGCGATGCTGAAAGAAAGATTCCCTGTAAAAGAAGTCATCCTTTTTGGCTCAAAAGCCCGGGGGGATGACGATGAGGAATCTGATATTGATCTGATGCTTTTGACAACGCAACCCATTCACTGGAGGGAGAGGCAGACCATTATTCATGCACTTTTTGACTTAGGTCTATCCCATGACGTTATATTCAGCATTTTGGACACAACGGTTGATGAGTTTGACGACGGTCTCTTTTCAGTTTTTCCTGTACATGATGAAATCACCAGAGATGGAGTAGTAGCCACATGATGACCGACGGATTAAAAGGCAATGGCCATGAAGAAGCGCTAATAAAATACTGGATGGAAAAAGCCAGGGAGTCCCTTGAGTCTGCCGAGAGCGAATATCTGGCAGGCAGATTATCACCTGCTGTCAACCGAGTATACTACGCCTGTTTTTATGCGGTGAGCGCTGTTATGCAAAACCAAGGAAAGACCTTCAAGAAGCACAAAGCTGTTCGTAGTGCTCTGCATCGCGATCTGGTCAAAACCGGTCTGCTCGATGTATCCTGGGGGCATTTCTATGAGGATGTTTTTGACAGCCGTCAACGCGGAGACTATCAACCGATAGTAAACTTTGAACCTGAACAGGTGAAAGAGCTTCTTGATCAGGCCAAAGGTTTTGTTGGAGAAATGGAAAAGCTCTTGATTCAATCTACCGATTTATGAAACATGGTCAGAATTCATATCATGTTCATCCCGTTATCCTGTCAAACTTTTTTGTGGTGAACTCCTAGCATGCGCCAAAAACACCGAGAGACTTTTACAACCATCAAGACAGAAGGAACCCTGCTTCCCGTAGAAATTCTTCAGCGCATTGCAGAAGGGGACCGTGATCTTGATGGTCTCTCTCCTGAATCCTACCATCTCAAGTGCTAAATACGGCAGGGGCAGGCGACAGAGGGCAATCGGCAAATGACAGATGACGGATGGCGTAATTCAACATAATCAACAACTGGGGATTCTGTCACACCCTGCGGCATGACGGCATCGACTACGGCAATTACATCGAGCAATTGACCTATCTCCTATTTCTCAAGATGATCGAGGAGAAGTTGGGGGCGTTTTTACAGTGATGATTTTGCTCTTGAAAATAGCACTTTACGGCCTGCGGCCTGAGGGAGGGGTTATTCAATGAAGGATCCATTAGAAAAGGCAATAAAGACAATTGTCCGGGTGGCCGAACCTGACAAGATTATCTTGTTTGGTTCTCATGCAAGAGGGGATGACAAACTAGGTAGCGATTATGACCTTCTTGTGTTGAAAAGAGGTGTGAGAAAACGACGCGCATTAACCCAAAAGATATACCTGAGCTTTAAGAATGTTGGAGCCCCCGTAGACGTGATTGTGGCTGATTTAGATAAGTATGAGCATTTGAAGACGGACCCCTACCTGATTTATTCTGAAGCGGCAAAGAATGGAAGGATGGTCTATGAGAAATCTTGAAGCGGCAAATACATGGTTGAAAAGGGCAAAGAGCAACATGGCTCGCGCAAAGGCAGGCAGGGTTTCATCCGAGATCCTTTATGAAGACCTTTGTTTTGACGCTCAACAAGCTGTAGAAAAGGCTTTGAAATCCCTGTGTGTCATTTATGAGATCGTCTTTCCCAAAACCCATGATATAGCTTACCTTATCGAACTACTGGAAGAAAAGAAGGTAACAGTACCCGAGGACGTGCAGAACGCTAAAATATTGACAGGTTACGCAGTAGAAACTCGTTACCCGGGAGACTATGAACCAGTGGATGAAGACGATTATTTCAAAGCAATAGAAATTGCAGAGAAGGTTTTGACGTGGGTGAAAAAGGAGCTGGATAAAGAGCAGCTGCCTCCTGATCCGCAGAGGAGTCTTTTTGAGTAGATGTGAGTCGTGAGCATAAGGCGCTCAAGGGCAATTTGTCCCAAGTCAAGGGCTGGCCCCGCGTTTCCGATGGAGAGGAAATACGATGAGATGTCATATCGTTGGATTAGTGCATAAAGCTTCAAAAGGCTTAAAAAGTGGCAATAAAATACAATAGTTATAGAGTTATTTACTTATTTAAGGACGTCCCGGTTCTCGTTTTTCTTTTGAACCATCTGCCCTTTATGAGGTCACCCCTAAACAACGAGCTGTTTACCGAGGGGTAATCGCTTTGATTCTTTCTCGGAACCCACGGGATTTCCACGCGGTCAAGCCTATGACCAGAGCCTTGATTGAAGAGAACAGAGTCGATGACCATCATATTTTTCCAAATGCCTACCTCAGGGACGACCTGCTGGTTAAAGAGACAAAGCGTCGCGACTGTGTGCTAAACCGCACACTCATTGACCGCGCAACGAATCAGAGTCTTAGCAGACGAAACCATAGGGATTACTTCGGGGAGATGGCCGCGCGACTTGGGGAATCGAAATTCAGTGAGTTATTGGGTTCGCACCTCTTACCGACGGTAGAAACGACAGCTTTGCTGGTAAACGATTATGATGCTTTCTTACAGTGGCGCTGTGTCGTGATCGGAAAGCTAATTGAAACCGTCACGTCATAAGTGTGACTTTTACAGATTTTAAGTGATCCTTTTAGAGCCGGTTCATGAGGCACAAAAGTGGAAGATAGAGGAATTGAGCGTTGTAGCGGACCCATGGGATCTTTATCATATGAAATTATCCGACTTCCGTGGGAAAGGACAGGGGAAAGGACAGGGGTCGCGTCTTCATTCTTGACAAAAAGGGGTAAGGGGGGACATTGGTGTAGTGATCATCTGAAGAGAGGAGGTAACCAGAATGACTCGTGTTTGGTATGAAAACCCTAAAATTATTCTACTCATAGTTCTTATAGTCCTTTCTCCAGGCATTGCTAAAATTATCACATCTATTGTTAAGGCTATTTTTTAATTGGGGAAAGTTTGGCAACGCACTTTAGTTTTACAGTTTCCAAGTGATCCTTTTAGGCCCGGTTCATGAATTTAGCTCATAGCTCATAGCTCCTATTAAACAGTTAGGCCCTAAAATCGGCTGGTCCCGCCGATGCCGTTATTGTTAACTGCCTATTTTTGTTGAACTTTGTGTTTTTGGGATGCTCTGAGAGCGGAAAAAACGTGGTGAGAAAAATATTGCAAACTCGGTAAAATAAAGCTTGACTACGAGCTGAAAAGCATTTATGAGAGTGGTGTTAACGATGCAGCAGGA
>JAQYWL010000353.1 GCA_030145035.1 Desulfobacteria bacterium
GAAGTCGACTTTTGATTCCTTGAAATGCCATGTACTTACCTGGCGTGCCCCGGTCCAAAGTCCCGAGATCATCTCTATCTCTTCCGGGAGTTGATCCGGGTCCGCCGCAGGCGGATACAAGAAGACCTTGCCGAGTTCGAAAATCTCCAGGTCTTCATTTCGCTGTTTGCTGTTCCGGTACATGGTAGCAAGAAGACCCGGAAGCAAAGAGGCTCTCATAACCGCTTGGTCTTCGGTCAGAGGATTCAGGACGGACACCATCCGGCGGCGCGGGTCTTGACCGTGGAGCAAGAGGTGGTCACAGGCTTCCCTGCCGATAAAACTGTAAGTCACGATCTCCGAAAATCCACAGCCGGCAAGCATCTGCCGAAGCCGATCCCGCACCTGGAGCTTCTTGTCCGGTTTTCTGGCCACAACACGAGACACGGGATGGGTAGTCGGAATCTGATCATATCCCCTCAGACGGGCTACCTCTTCCATCAGGTCCTCGGGCCGCGTAATGTCCACACGAAAGGTGGGAGGGACTACCTTGAGCCGATCCTCATTTAGGGGGTCCACGTCCAGCTCTACGGATTTCAGATAAGCGCCAACCTCGTCTCGGCTTAACCTGGTACCCAGGAGCCGGTTAGTCCGCTCTATGCTGAGTTCTATAACCCTTTCAGAAAATGGCCGGGGATAAACGTCAATGACCCCTTCAGCGAGCTTTCCACCTGCTAATTCGACCATGAGTTGAGCCGCACGGTCCAGGGCGCTTCTGACACCCTCCGGGTCCACGCCCCGCTCGAACCGGTGCGATGATTCGGTGTTCAAGCCGAGCCGCTTGGCTGTGCGGCGTGTAGTGATCGGGTTGAAATAGGCGCTCTCAATGAGGACCCGCGTTGTCTGGTCTTCGATTTCTGATTCAAGTCCGCCCATGATGCCGGCCAGGGCCACCGGCCTCTTGCCGTCGCAGATCATGAGCATATCAGAGCCGAGGGTGCGTTCCGTACCATCCAGGGTGGTAAAAGTCTGGCCTTCCTGAGCCGTTCTCACAACGATCCGATGCTCGGCCAGACGGTCAAAATCAAAGGCATGGAGCGGTTGACCCATCTCCATAAGGACAAAGTTGGTCACATCCACCACATTATTGATGGCCCGGAGCCCCACGGAGTGTAATCTGTCTTGAAGCCAAAAAGGAGACGGCCCAACCGTAACGTTCGTAACCACCCTTGCCGCATACCGGGGACAGTGATCCGGGGCTTCAACGGTTACGGATGAAAGTTCCTCTACGGGGGGGTCACCCGGCGGGAGCTTCACCCTGGGGTATTTCAAGGGGGTCTTGAGGATGGCTGCCACCTCACGGGCTATGCCGATGATACTGAAGCAATCGGAACGATTGGGTGTAAGGTCAAACTCGATGATAGTGTCTGAAAGGCCGAGAGCCACGGCAATCCCCGGACCCGGTTTGGCCGTATCCGGAAGCAAAAGGATGCCGGAGCTATCCATTCCAAGGGCAAGTTCTGCTTCAGAGCATAACATCCCTTCTGATGCTTGTCCCCGGATACGTCCGGCTTCAATGGTTGCGCCTGAAGGAAGTTGAGCTCCAGGAAGCGCAATGGGCACAAGGTCCCCTTCTTTAATATTCGTAGCGCCGCATACAACCGGCTTTATCCCGGTACCCATGTCCACCCTGCACACGGAAAGCGTGTCCCCATGAGGATGGGGTACCACTTCAACGATGCGCCCCACCACCACGTGGTCCAGATAAGCGTAGCGGTCCACGAGCGCGTCCACCTCGAGCCCTGCCATGGTCAGGGCTTCGGCCAGCTTGACCACATCCACGTCAATGGTCACATAGTCTTTGAGCCAGCTTAAACTAACTTTCATTGTAACCGTTCATGGAGTATTGGAGTACTGGAGTACTGGAGTGTTGGGAAAAGACGCGAAGTGTTGCAGGTTCTTATGTATTTGGTTTTCCATTACTCCAATACTCCATTACTCCATTACTCCAATACTCCGTCTTCCTATTGAGCATGACCTACTTTAGGACGAAGCGAAAGAAAGCGTGAACAGGTACCTTTCACTGACTAAAACTGTTCAAGGAACCTGAGATCATTTTCGTAAAATTTCCTGATATCCTCAATGCCATACTTGAGCATGGCGATACGCTCGATGCCCATGCCAAAGGCAAAACCGGTATAGCGGTCCGTATCATAGCCGACCATCTCAAACACCGCCGGGTGAACCATACCAGCTCCCAAAACCTCCAGCCACCCGGTGTGGGAGCAAACCCGGCAGCCCGCACCCCTGCAGATCACGCATCGGATATCGATCTCTGCACTTGGCTCTGTAAACGGGAAAAAGCTGGGGCGAAACCGCAGGCTCGTCTCCTCATCAAAGATCTGGTGCACAAACGTGGTCAGGATGCCTTTCAGGTCACCGAAGGATATGTTCTCTTCGACCATCAATCCTTCCACCTGGAAAAACATAGGGGTATGCGAGACATCAGAATCTACGCGGTAAGACTTACCAGGCGCAATAATGCGAACTGGCGGGGATTGTGACTCCATGACTCGCACCTGGATAGGGGAGGTGTGGGTTCTCAAGACAATGTTTTCGGAAATATAGAAGGTGTCATGCATATCACGGGCAGGATGATCCCGGGGTATATTGAGGGCCTCAAAGTTATAGTAGTCCCATTCCACGTCAGGCCCTTCTGCGATCTCAAAGCCGAGCCTTTGGAAGACTTCGCAGACGTCCCGGGTGATCCGGGTAATCGGGTGCACCCGCCCCATGGCAAGAGGCCGTCCGGGCAAGGTCACATCCAAGGCGTCTGCCGCAGCCTCCCCGCGATCCGCCTCAAAAGGTTTCAAGGCCTTTTCAAAGGCCTTCTCAAGCCTTTTTTTCACCTCGTTTGCAAGCCTGCCTGTCTCCGGCCTTTCCTCCGGCGGCAAACCGGAGATCTCTCGCAAAAGCCCTGTCACAATCCCTTTGCGCCCCAGGTACCGGGCTTTCATGGCCATGATCCCTGTCGGGTCTGAAACCGCCTTTAAGGCCTCCAGGGCCTTTTGTTCTACTTTTTCAAGTTCTTCTTTCAATATCGTTATTCGTAATCCGACAATCGTTCCCGTTTCACGATTACACGTGGGTGCCACGGGCTAACCAGGGGTTGCCCGTGCATACCCGTCCGCCTCGGCTGAAGCCTTGCGATGCCGGGCGGGTGCACAGGCAAGCAAAGCTTGGCCTGTGCCACCCATACACGATTCACGATTGTCAATTCAATCGACAATCTTCAATCTTCAATGCGATTCTGGGCCTCCAGCAATGGCCGCCAAACGAGAAAAAGCATTCGGATCTGAGACAGCCAGCTCGGCCAGTATCTTCCGGTCAACCTCTACGCGCGCGCGCTTCAATCCTTGTATCAGACGACTATATGACAGGCTGTTGAGGCGTGCCGCCGCATTGATCCTGGCGATCCACAGTCTCCTGAAATCTCGCTTGCGAGCCCTTCGATCCCTGTAAGCATACTGTAAGGCCTTGTCCACGGCGTCGGCTGCCGTGCGGTACAGCTTGCTCCGACCGCCGCGGTAACCCTTTGCGAGCTTCAATATCTTTTTTCGCCTTCTTCTGGCTTTAAAACCCCGTTTGATTCGCATAAATGGTCCTCCTGTGTCGTTGTTCCAAAATCGTGAATTGAGGGGTTATTTGGGGTCAAATCTTTAATCTTGACAAATTATTACATCCTAGGGTTATTTGGTGTCAGGTGTCAGGTGTACTTTTTGGTGTCAGGTGTCAGGTGTCAGGTGTCAGGTGTCAGGTACAAGAAACACTGAAACCTGAA
>JAQYWL010000243.1 GCA_030145035.1 Desulfobacteria bacterium
ATAACACAATGCTCAGATTAGCCTCTTTCACCCATCACCCATCAGGTGTCAGGTGTCAGGTGTCAGGTGTCAGGTGTCAGGTGTCAGGTGTCAAAACCCTGAACACTGAAACCTGAACACTGAAACCTGAACTTTGCTAACAGCCAGTTAGGTCTCTTCAACCGGGAACCGTGAACGTTGAACCGCTCAACCCAGGTTTTTAATGGTGAAGTAAAATGTGCTTCCTTTCCCAGGTTCTGATATAAGCCAGATTTCTCCTCCATGGTGTTCGATGATTCGCTTCACAATCGTGAGGCCGACCCCGGTGCCCTCTCCTGCAATCTGTTTTGCGGATGGAAGCCTGTGGAAGACCTGGAAAATCTTATCAAAATCCCTTTCGTCAATGCCAATACCGTTATCGCGGACAAAAAATGCCTTTTGGCCATCCTGTTCTTCGACTCCTACATCAATGCGGGGGGAGGGGTTCTCTTTTCCAATATATTTGATCGCGTTTGTCAACAGGTTATCCATTACCCGGCTCAACCGCATTCTTTCACCGTAAACGACCGGGAGATCTCCCTGGATGTTAACTACAATACCCCGCGCCTTGAGTTGAGGTTGAAGCGCTTTGACGGCATCTTCTACGAGCCTGGCAAAAGAGAACTCTCTCTTTCTCCGGGTTACGCGCTCAATGCGGGAAAGATCGAGCAGGTCGTTGACCAAAAGCTCCATTTTTCGGGCGGCATCGCTTATGTACCTGAGGTATTTTTTGCCGTCTTCTGAGAGAACGCCCCCGAAATCTTCTTTCAAGGCCCCAACGAAACCCTCGATGGTGACGACGGGACTCTTGAGATCATGGGAGACCCTATAAACAAAGGAGTCAAGCTCTTCGTTCTTGGCAGCGAGCTCGGCAAACAAGGCCTTCAGTTTCTTTTCGCTTTTTAGTAATGCCTCCTCCGCCTTCTTGCGCCTGGTGATGTCCCGGGCAGCGGCAAACACCCCGGCTACATCTCCTTTCGCGTCCAGGTACACCGAGGCATTATAAAGTACAGGCGTGGTTTTTCCGTCACGATGTCTAATCTCCAATGGATAATCACGGATATATCCCTCTCTGAATACCTTCAGGTAGCCCTGACGTGCTTTCCGGGGGTCAGTGAAATAGTCTGAGAAATCCGTCCCTATGAGCTTGTCCCTCGGATATCCTCTTACCAGCTCCGCTGCGTGGTTCGCGTCTGTAATCTTACCATCAGTGGAAATCGTCACCAAGGGATCCAGACTGGCTTCAATCAGTTCCCTTGTGTATCGATGTAATTCTTTCAGCTCCTCCTCCGCCTTCTTGCGCCTAAAGGCTTCTTTCTCTAACTCCTTGACCCTTTGTTCCAGTTCTTCGTAGGTTGGCTTTTTACCCATTCCAACGCCCCCCGGTGGCCTTAACAACAAAAAAGACCCAAAACATACGTATCTGATACAGTGAATTGAGCCTTATAAAACTAATACTTTTACTCTTAAGATTGTTCTTTGTCAACACCCCGCCCACCAGCAATTACGGCAACGTCAAAGTCAGCCTTAACATAATGTTTTACAATGAGAATTTACTCTTTTCTAAAATCCCCCCGAAAATCCCCCCTAACCCCCCTTTACAAAGGGGGGAATTCCCTTTTCCAAAGGGGGGTACTTCAAACTCCCCCTTTATTAAAGGGGGGTGGGGGGATTTTCATGCTTGCGTGCAACCTGACTTTGACGTTGCCTTGCCACCGCCTATCTTGACTGAAGGCTATTTCAGGGTCAGGCTGCCTCAGCAAGGATAAAATAATGTCGGTGATCTCTCGCTTCAAGAGTGCATTGGATTTTGCCCAGGAAATACAAAAGGCCCCCAGCCACAGGTATTCTTGACCGTGGGCGGAGCCTTTTTCAGTCCTTTTGGGCTTTGCTCCTAAGGTTTGTTATATTTTAGAGAAAACTGTTATGATTTTAACTCCTCATACATTGATCGGAGTGCGATCAATCTATAAGCCCTGGAAACGTCTTGCGTATTCGCTCTACATGTGATTCGGTGTAGTTCTTTCCCGCTAATACCATAAACAGCGAAAGAAGATCTTCTAAACCAACCGTATAGTGAGTCTTCGGGTGTTTTTCAAATTGTTTGGCGAGACGCTTCATAGCCTTTAGAGGGGATAGCAGGCGTTTCCTCGGCCTTAGACTCCCCTCGTTCCTGGTCATCGGCTCGATGAGCTTATTTGCCACCTCCTTTTCCTTTTCGGGTGGTGCCGCAAGAATCTCACGGCAAATGCTTTTGGCCTTATTCCAGGACACTTTTCCCTCTTCCAGCAGTTTTCTAAGCCTGGAATCCATGCCGGGCGCGAAGCGTATAATCTCCTCTAACCAAGTGACACTCTTGTCCAGGAAACTCGCAATCCGTTCCTTTTCCCAATTCGCATTGTTTAGATAGAGAACTCTCTCGAAATAGTCGGTTATCTTCGTGTCCAGGCGGTCTGCATTTAGTTTGAGATTCAGGGCTTTCATCTCATCCAACTCTCCGGAGACCACCCGAACATCGATACGGTCGAAGTAGCCGGGATGCTTTTCCCGGATTGCCTTTATCGCAGCCAAGCGGTGAAATCCTCCCACCATGTAATATTCGCCATTGGTCCGTTCCCACACAATCAAAGGCTCCAACAGACCGTTTCTTAAAATGTCCTTTTCAAGGTGGGCAACCTTGTCTCGCTTAAAAGGGCGATGGTTGGATATCAGAGGGTGTGTCTGGATATTATCAAAAAGCATGTATTCGTAACATTTGGTCGCGAGCATGTTTTCTCCTCTACTTTCTCAGTCTACATTTTCATTGTCTGGAAGCAAGACCTTCAAATAGTCAAGGCCACGATTAAGGGAAGGTCCATTGCTTGCTCATCCAACTTTGATCTCGATTTCTTTTTAGGCCTTGGGAAGTGTGATCTTCAAGACGCCGTTCTTGAAGCTCTCTTCGACTTTATCGCATTGGACGGCAACAGGAAGCCGGAATGAACGACGGAAAAATCCGCAGTACCTCTCACAATAGTGATAATGTTCGTCTCTCTCCTCCTCTTCCTTCTCCTTCTCCTTCTCGCCTTTGATGGTCAGGATGTCTCCCGAGATACTCACGTTGATGTCTTTCGCTTCCAAACCAGGCAGCTCGGCCTTGATGAGAAGCTTATCCTTAGTTTCCGAAATGTCCACCCAGGGTATCCACTCTTTTAAAACGAGTCTGGGAGAAGATGTATCGCCAAATGATCGACTCGAAGAATGTTCCATTTCCCTGCGAAGCGTCCTGAGTTCTCCAAATGGTCGCCAATGGACTAATTTCATATGAGATAAATGTCTTTCAAACCATCGGTGTGGATGAAAACTCTATTAGTGGCCTTTTTATGTTGGCATGGAACGGCATGGAATCGGTTAGAACCATCGAATAAGAACCGCAGCAGAAATAGCAAGTAGCAAGACGGCGAATGCCTTCGCAAGAAGGCTAAGCCAGCGACCGAACTGTTCGACAAGCCCTTCGTCCCAACGTTGCCATTGGTCGACGTCGTTGCTTGTTTCCTCGTGCCACTGGGTCGTCCCCAGGTCTTCCGCGTTTTCGTAATACAGATCCATGTTGGTTTCTCCTTATTAATCCACAGATTTCGCAGATTACACGGATTACTCTAATCATTGGAAGAAAACTTTACGTTGCCCTATATAACTCCTCAAGCTAACGAACCAACTCGTGAGCCGATATGCTTCAACTGCTTAGGTGCTTATCTAAAGTGGTCTTGTGCTATCTCTTGACAGGTGGTTCTTTTGCTTCATGACGTCGCGCGGTGTCCTATACCCGCCAAGAACGCCTTTAGGAGAAAGAACTAACTGCCACAACTGGTTTCCCCTTGCACGGAAAGACCCGGCAAAGCACAACAGATAATACTTCCACATTCGGTAGAATCGCTCGTCGTAGTATTCCTTAAGGATGTCCCAGTTCTCATGGAAATTCCGAAACCACTGCATAAGGGTCTTATCGTAGTCCGGACCAAAACTATGCCAGTCTTCAAGAACGAATACACCCTCGATGGCGGAGCTTACGTGCTTTGCAGACGGCAGCATGGAATTCGGAAAGATGTAACGCTCTATCCATGGGTCGTTCCTGGTAACAGATCTGTTTGCACCGATGGTTTGCAGTAGGAAGAGCCCCTCATCCTTCAGACAATTCCTGGCTATGCGCATGAAAGTGGTGTAGTTCTTGTAACCGACGTGTTCGAACATGCCT
Organism: Desulfobacteria bacterium; assembly: GCA_030145035.1. Taxonomy (GTDB): domain Bacteria; phylum Desulfobacterota; class Desulfobacteria; order Desulfobacterales. The sequence goes on from JAQYWL010000243.1 coordinate 4,253, forward strand.
ATAGATAGAATGCGATCAAAAGTCTCTTCAATGTTACGGTAATCCTGCAGCCGGATATCAACCGGAAGTCCGCGGCACAACTCTTTTCCGAACTTTGCTTGTTGTTCAGAAACGGTGATGCCGACAACTTCTACCTGGTACCGCTCAGCGGCGAATTTGGCGGTTCCACCCCAACCACACCCGATGTCCAGAACTCGCATGCCCGGCTGCAAATCCAACTTCCGGCAGACCAGATTCAACTTGGCCTCCTGCGCCTCGTCAAGAGTGGATGCAGTTTCCCAGTAGCCGCAGCTATAAATCAGGCGCTTGTCGAGCATGAGCCGATAAAGATTGTTGCCAATATCATAATGATGCTGCCCGATCTGATAGGCACGTGATGGCTTCTGGTGGTTGAACAATCTGGCCTTCAGAGCATCAAAATACCATGTCCTTGGCTTCACCATGGTATCCAATTGAGTACGCAGAATTCGACAAAAGAATTCGTCGAGTCTGGAGCAATCCCACCCGCCGTCCACATAGGATTGGCCCAAAGCCAGCGACCCCCCCGCCAGCACTCTTGCATAGAATCTATCATTATGGACTTGAATGTCCCAGGGACGGTTTCCACCGATTTCAACATCGGCTAATGCCAATAACTGTTCAACCTTGTGGCGGAAAGTATCCCTTGACATAGACTCTTACCCCTGAAATTCCCCGGAGAGAGCCCTATACCGGCCTGTACCAGGATTCCACCCTTGCTAAATGGGGTTACACACCTACGCCTCACGTATGGTGTGCTTCTGGATGAAGTATTCAAGCTTAGACATCTGGTTGTGCGTCAGCTCCCCAAAGTGGATACCACGTCGCCTGATTGGTATGGAACCGAGAAAGAATTCGTTAGATATTCTATTTACTTCGCGCAGGTTCATATGAAGAACTTGTTCCGTTCCGGTGCTATGCTGCCGGCATTCTCTCCTGTAAATACAAGGCGAAAGGGTCGGTCCTTAAGGAGGTAAAGGCTATTTTGAAACGTATCCTGACCAAAAGGATAAATGTCTTTCAGACCATCGGTGTGGATGAAAACTCTATGTACACCGGCACATTTTTCCATCATGACGTTGAGCAGCTCACAAGCCGAGGTTCCATCGAAATCGCCCATTAGTTTTAGGTCCAGGCTGTCGCTGTTTCGGTGAACTGAGATTTTGAAATTCGATGCCATGACGATACCTCCTTACCCATAGTGGCCTTGCCTTCCTGTCTTGTTCGTACCGTACTCATGTCAGCACTGATGCGCTGCCCTCCAAGGCCATACTAATCTTTGTCTTTAAGTCGGTTAAATCCGCACTTTTGACTACATAATAATCGGCAGCAACGGATCTCAAGTCATATTTAAAAGAAGAATACGCCGTGCATAAGATTACTGGTTTGTCATGGTAGGCATTTCGGATATCCTGAAGGAGGTCAAGACCGTTCCATTCCCCCATTCTAATATCCAATACGATGACATCCGGCCTGTGTTGCTCAATCATCTCCATGAGTCCTTCGCAGTCCCTGGTGGAGATGACTTCGTAGCCGTCTTCGGTGAGCTCTTCAGCGTAAAGCGTGCAAAGCGGAGCTTCGTCGTCGACAACAAGGATTTTTGTCATGGCACCCTTCGGTCTTCAATTGCTCCGAATTTCATCAAAAGCCGTAGGCTTCGCTAAATCGAGGAAAATCTGCCTTCGCCTCGAACTCTTGAGGCAATGGTTTCTGCCTGAGAACATGGGCGATCTTTCCTTTGAGTTCATCAAGGACAAAACTCTTTATGACGTAGCCGTCGGCCTGAGACAGCCGTGGGTCATGCAGATAGGTGTCGTATGCGGTGAAGATAATGACCGGTAGATCGGGATGTTGCCTCTTGATATCAGCAAGGACCCCAATTCCGTCGCACCCATCCAGATACAGGTCGAGAAGCACCAGGTCAGGCCGTGAAAATCTCAGATACCCTCTGACTGATTCGGCATCGCCTACGCTCTCAACCCCGTACCCCTCAGAGATCAGTTCCTCGGAGAGAAGCTCTCGAACGCACGCCTGATCATCTACAATAAGAATGGTCGCCATCATCTCCTCCCTGTCGTGTCAGTCGTAAACGGTCCTGAAGAGGAAAAGGATGTTATCCTCTTTTGTTCTTGGAACTACCTGTTTTAATTTGATTTGTAAATGGGGGGAAGGGTTCAT
>JAQYWL010000383.1 GCA_030145035.1 Desulfobacteria bacterium
AAGTGCAAAGGGCTGCCCCGGCCTATACCTGAAACCCACTTGATCAAATAGAATGTCCCCCCTAAGGGTTTTTACGGGGCTTGGTCTTTTGGGCCTCTCAATTTCAGGCCTGGTTTGCAGGATCACGTTTATCCTATCAAGAGAAGCAGCCCCTCGCTGGATCAGGTTCATGACCCATCCCATAGCCATCATGGGCCAGGTGAGAAGACCCAAGTAGCTGATAAAGGCCACAAAATCCCCTGGCGTAATGGTAAAACCAATTGTCTGTCGCCCCCCCAGATAGAGCACCAAGGCTAAGCTGATGTTGGAAAAGAACATCATTCCGGGAAAAAACAGTCCCGTAACCCGGACCAGCCCAAGGTTCTTGCCCAAATAATCCCTTGAGATCTCTGAAAGCCTTGTGGCCTCTGCCTCTTCCCGATTGTAGGCCTTGACTACCCGGATGCCGGCAAAACGCTCTCGCACCACCTCGGTCAACTCGGCAAAGGATGCCTGAACCTCCCTGTATAGGCGGTGCAGACGGCGGCTCAACACACGAGCCAGTACGACAATAACCGGCATGGGCAGCAGAGCGAATACAGTCAGGGTCACGTTAATGTAGAGCATGAAACCAATGGCAGCCACGGTGAGAACCACTGCATCGGTTAGGGCCACCATGCCCATGCCGACGGCCATCCGGACATGCTGGATGTCATTGGTGGCATGGGCCATCAGGTCCCCGGTTTTTGTCTTGTCAAAATAGGCCGCAGAAAGAGTCTGTATATGGAAAAAGAGGCGGTTTCGTAACCCCTCCTCCACCCTTCGCGAGGTTCCTATGAGACAGCGCCGCCAGATAAATCGAAATACACCGATCAACAGGGCAATGCCCACGATATAGAGGGCATACGAAAGGAGCTTTGGGGTCGTGACGCAACAGATTGCAAGGTCATCGACAGCCCATTTGATGACGCGAGGGATAAAGAGTTGGAGGATATCAACCACAAACAGGGAAAAAAGGCCGAAAAGGACAACAGACCTTCTCTCTACAAAGTAGGATTTAAGAACGCGGTATGATTTCATTAAGAGTCACATTTCAGTTCTTTGAAAAGATTATCGCATACAGGCAATCCGATTCTAAACCGGCTCAAACTCGCGCATAAGTGAGCGTAAAGAAAGAACAGGGAATGACCTTTGTAAATAACCTCGATTATGGCGGATATCATTTAGGCGTTAGAAGAAATGTGCCATCTTGCTGTTCTTTCTTAACGCTCACTAATACTTTCAAACAGTGAGCCGATTTAGAATCGGATTGCCTGTATGCTCGTTAAGCTCGGTTTTTCAATAGGCTAAATTGATACCATTAAGAATATATTGCTAACAGAGAGATTGAAAAGAGTCAAAATGATTTCCACTGAAGAGAGGCTTTGTTGACTTTTGCCGACCCCGTTGGTATAGAAGAAGGGGCTTCGCCCCAATTGGAGTATTGGAGTATTGGAGTACTGGAGTGATGGGTTAGAAGCAGATGGCGTAAGGCCCAGGGCAACAAGGCATACGGCGAAAACATCTTGCCTTGAGCCTTACGCCTTGCGCCCTACACCGGTTTTGATACCCATTACTCCAGTACTCCATCACTCCATCACTCCATGTGAATGGCATAGATAGATCGCCACAAAAAAAATTATGATTTCAATGAGTTGTAGAACTTCCGAGACGTTAAGATATGGAACCGGGAACTATTGTTGAATATATTGATCGCAAGCTGATTATTTGCGCTGTCGCCTTGGGCAAAAAGAATCAGAAGCTTCGTATGCTCACCGAGCACAACCGCGAGGTAAGCCATGCAGAAAAACGGCTGGCGCATGTCAGCAGTAAGCGCCTTGATCTTAGGACAGGCAGAGACGCCCTGGTCAATAGTCTCCAGAATACAGTAGCAAGAAGAAGGCAGTTGCAGAAGCAGATAGACGTTGAAGCGCTCTGGGAGGTGCTTCACACCGAGGCTGCATGGATTGATCTTCAGACCATGGCGGAATTCTCCTTTGATGGCGAGATCTCCGGCGACCATACCTCGGCTGTCATACGGGCACTTTTTGAGGATCGTCTTTATTTCAAGTTTGACAGCAATCGGTTCTTCCCGAACAGCCCTGAACGGGTGGCCCAGATTGCGGCGCAAGCAGCCCTTGAGGCCAGAAAGGCCCATACCATTGAGGAGGGGAGCAGGTGGATACAGGAAGTCTTGGGGGCCCGGCATCCGTCAGTCCCACCCGATAAGGAAGAGATCATTGAACTACTAAAATCATTCTACCTTTTCGGAAAGGACAGCCCCCACTATGACATTGGTAAGGAAATCATTTCACGTTCTGGTCTGGACCCAACAGATGGTCCTTTTCACCTCCTGATCAAACTCGGGATTTGGAACCACGATGAAAACCTGAACCTCCATAGATTCGGAATATCTGATACCTTTCCGCCTGAGGCGATGAAGGCGGTAGAGCAGCTTAACGACCAAGAAACAAAGGTAAAGCCGGATGGAAAACGACGAGACCTCACCCATCTGTCAACCATTACTATTGACGGCCAGAGTACTCTCGATTTTGACGATGCCATCAGTATTGAGCGGGACGGAGATGGGTTCCGGCTCTGGGTCCACGTAACCGATGTATCACACTTCCTGGAAAAGGGGAGTCCGGTGGACGAAGAGGCCCTGGCCCGGGGCAGTTCCATCTATATGCCGGATAAGCGCATCCCCATGGTTCCCCGGCCCCTGGCAGAAGACCTGTGCAGTCTGAAGGAGGGTCAGGATCGCCGGGCCATAAGCATAACGGCCTGTCTTGACCATTCGGCAAGGGTGCTGGAGTACGAAATCTTTCCGAGTATCATCCGGGTAAACCGGCAGATGACCTATTATGATTCCAACCTGATGGTGGATCAAGATCCGGAGCTTTCAGCAATGTATGAATTGGCCCGGAAATTTCGTGAGTTCCGTTTGAATGCCGGGGCCATTCAACTCACCCTTCCCGAGATGAATGTCTGGATAGACAGCAAGAGAGAAATATCCGTAAGCCAGATAAATCGAGAAAGCCCCGGTCGCTTGATGGTGTCCGAATGTATGATCATGGCCAATTGGCTGGCAGGCCGATTCTTCCGAGACCAAGGGCAATCAACGATCTTCAGGTCACAATTGGAACCCCGTGGACGTCTCATTGACGAAAGTGGTGGGACACTCTATCAAAACTGGATGCAGCGAAGGCTTTTGAGTAGAGTCTTCATAGGGTTTGAGCCCGAACCCCACACAGGTCTTGGACTCGACGTCTATGTCACCCTGACATCTCCTTTACGGAAATATGTTGATCTGGCCACGCAGCGCCAGATGAGAAGTCTCCTGGGACTGGAGACCTTATATTCCGATGAGGAGATTAGATTCATTATCCAGGCTGTTGAGCAGCCCATGAGTTACATTACCGTGCTCCAGCGAGAACGCCTCCGCTATTGGATTATAAGATACCTTGAACGTCATGTGGGGCAGAAACAAGAGGCCCTGGTCCTTGAGAAACGGCGTCACAGGTACGTCATACTTCTGACCAAGTATATGATTGAATGCTCGCTCCCCCTAAACTGCGGAGCAGACCTCAAGTCGGAAGACACTATATTGGTCAAGCTTGACCGCGTCAATGCCAGGTCTGATACGATCGGGCTGTCACTGGCATAGCGAACTTGGCTACGCTTCGCTCCGTCTTACTTTTCCCTTGGCTCAAACTGCATGGTTTCATCGTTAAGGAGTCCAAGGTACTCATCATTCTTGCCAAACAAAAACCAGAGTTGGCCTACACTGAGCGCAGCCTCCCACGCCACATCTTCCTCCATTTCAATAAAAACATCTTCGGGTTGTATACTTGTGCTCTTGATCCCAACTTCTTTAAAAAACTTCAAAAACTTCTCTTTGTCAGACATCGCTTCCTCCTTGGTAGTCCATTGCTGATTGCGGATTGCTGATTGCAAAAGGCCCAATTCCTAACCCGGACAAGCCGGAAAATCCGAAGCTCGAAATCCGAAATACGAAACAAATCCGAAATA
>JAQYWL010000378.1 GCA_030145035.1 Desulfobacteria bacterium
CGCCTCGGCTGCCGGCGTTGAACAGAAACTTGAGAAAAAAGGCGAGCCCCTTCTCAGAGGCGGAAGCGCTTACACGGATATCTACACCGGCGGCGCGGCTGAGTCCCACTTTTGTCCGTCGTCTCTCGGCTGGGGATCGCTTTTCCGGTCGGCCAATCCCCTTGCTTTGAGTTTTCTCATCCTCTCCAACGCGTATAGTTTCGTGCGCACGGCCGTTCTCCTGGTCATCGAGTTCTTCCTGGCTATTGTTGACTGCCTCCGCGGTCTGATCAATGGCCACGATCTGGTAAAAGAACTCAAATTCGTGCCGACTCGCGTGGCGATTTGCATTCTGCTGCGTGAATTGGTCACGATTGGGACAAAGATTGATATGGCAAGAGGGTTGCCCGTCCTCCACCTCAACTTCATCGGCTACGACGAGCAGGCTCATCGCCGAGGCCCCTCATCAAAATTCGCCCATTGGACCCTTAAGGGGATCGATGACGCTATCGCCCGAATCTGGCGCGCGGCAAAACGCTCGGCTCGTCGTGATTACGACGTCTGGGTCTACTCTGACCACGGGCAGGAAAAAACACTCCCCTATCCCAACCAACACGGCCGGACCATAGAAGAGGCCGTGACCGACGTGTTTGAGCATTTGGAGGACGAACGTACTGATGTCCGGCCCGACGATCGCCGGGGGATCCAGTATCAACGTGCACGCCATCTCGGTGGCAAGAAGATCCAAAAGCTCTTTCCTGTCCACCGTGAAGCTAAAGAAAAACCGAAAAGTTCCAGGCTTGCCGTGACAGCAATGGGCCCCCTGGGCATGGTTTACGCTTCCCGTGAACTGGTGCCCGCGGAACGTGACCATCTGGCCAGGGAACTGGTGGACTCCGCAAAGATCCCTCTTGTGCTGGTGACCGACGGGCCCTCAAGACTACGGGCCTGGACCGAAGAAGGTGAGTTTGTGTTACCCGAACAAAAAGAAAAGATCCTTGGTCCTGACCATCCCTTCCTTGAGGAGGTCACCCGTGATTTGATTGCATTGTGCCAGCATCCCAACGCCGGAGACTTTGTGATCTGCGGATGGCGAGCCGGCGCCGAACCCTACAGCTTTCCCATAGAGAACGGTTCCCATGCAGGGCCGGGACCCGAGGAAACAAAAGCTTTCGCCCTGCTCCCGAGCGATACGCCTCTTCCCGAGCGCCACAGCGATTACCTCCGCCCCATGGATCTTCGCCACGCCGCCTTCCACGCCCTTGGCCGGTCCGAAGGCAGGATTTCCATGAAACCGAATCGGAAGACCGCCGCAGACCAAACGCTTCGCATCATGACCTACAACGTCCACAGTTGTATCGGGATGGATGGCAAGATTCTACCCGAGCGGATCGCACGGGTAATCGCCCAACACGCCCCTGACATCGTTGCGCTTCAGGAACTGGACGTGGGCAGGTCGCGCACCAATGGTGTTGACCAGGCCCGTCTCATCGCGCGATCCCTCGAGATGGAATTTCACTTTCATCCGTCAATCCGCATGGAAAAAGGTCTTTACGGCAACGCCATCCTGACCCGTTTTCCCATGCGTCCGGTCAGGGCTGACAAGTTGCCCGGGCTGCCCAACAAGCCGCACCTTGAACCCCGAGGAGCGCTCTGGGCCGCCATCAACGTGCACGGAACCGAGATCCAGTTCATCACCACCCACCTGGGGCTTAGGATGAATGAACGGAGGGTGCAGGCTGATGCGCTGCTTAACGCCGACTGGCTGGAGCATCCGGATTGTCGCGAGCCGATTATTCTATGTGGCGACTTCAACGCCCTCCCGTCTTCGCCCGTGTGCCTCCGGCTCCGAGGCCGTCTCCACGATGCACAGATCAAGATAGACAACCACCGCCCGAAAAACACCTGGTTCGGGCGGTATCCATCGGCTCGCATCGATCACGTCTTTGTGGACGTCAGTGTCGAGGTGGTCCACGTCGAGGTGCCAAGCACCGAGCTTACGCGCGTTTCTTCTGACCATCTACCGCTGATCGTTGACGTTCGAATACCCAGGAACTTATCATTCGCTTAATAGGGATAGACTTTTGTTAATTTTGAGGATCTATAAAAAGATATATATGTCCCTCAGGTTTCAGGTTTCGGGTTTCAGAAACCAAGTTTCAGGTTTCGGGTGTCAGGTTTCAGTTTTTGCGTTTCTCTTTCCTGACACCCTGGCCCAGACCGGGATTATGGGGCCTGGTAGTTAATTTTAGCATGTCGCGCCAGGGCGGGCCTGAACACTGACACCTGAAACCTACATGTGCCCTGAAACCTGAAACCAAAACGGGATAAAGATTTAGGTCCATATAAGAATTAATCTAAGTACGAATTTATTAGGCGAACGATGAGCAGGAAAGAGCGATATGATATTTACATTTCCAAACCGTGTGTGATAAATTCGTAACCCGGGTTCAGAGGTTCAGGGGTGAACGGTTACGGTTTGAGAGATGAGCGAACAAGAAAACACTGATCTATCCAGCCAGGGCACGGTGGTTTCAGTGCGGGGCAGCGTTATCGATGCTCATTTTCCGCGAAGACTTCCTCTCATTCACAGCCTGTTGAAAGCTGGCGAAGACCTCGAGATAGCCATCGAGGTGCAAATCCATCTTAACTCCGAAACGGTTCGTGGAGTCGCACTGAGACCGACCCGTGGCTTGGCCCGGGGTTCCCTGGTTATTGACACCGGGCAGCCCCTGAAGGTGCCGGTGGGACCGCATTTGCTCGGCAGGGTATTCAATGTGTTCGGAGAAACTATTGACAGGAAAGGTGAAGTAAAAGAAGCAGAATGGCGCTCCATTCATCGCGAGCCGGTGCCCATCAACCAGCGGGCAACTACATCGGAGATTTTTGAAACCGGTATCAAGGCCATTGACGTCCTAATGCCCCTGGAGCGGGGAGGAAAAGCCGGACTCTTCGGAGGTGCCGGTGTTGGCAAAACTGTTGTCATTACGGAGATGATCCATAACATGGTAGGTCGTCATGAGGGGACCAGCCTCTTCTGCGGTATCGGTGAACGTTGCGGGGAAGGGGAGGAACTTTACCGCGACATGAAGGAGGCGGGTGTGCTGGACAACACGGTCATGGTCTTTGGCCAGATGAATGAACCGCCGGGTGCCAGATTCCGGGTAGGTCATGCAGCACTGACCATGGCCGAATACTTCCGGGACGACGTCAAGCGTGACGTTTTGCTTCTCATCGACAACATCTTTCGTTTTATCCAGGCAGGATCAGAGGTCTCTGCCCTCATGGGGCAGCTTCCGTCCCGGCTGGGATATCAGCCGACCTTAGGAACGGAACTGGCGGAACTGGAGGAGCGAATCTGCAACACTGCAACCGGTGCAATTACTTCCATTCAGGCCGTGTATGTGCCGGCAGATGATTTTACGGACCCTGCGGCAGTTCATACCTTCACTCATCTATCTGCCTCCATCGTGCTATCTCGAAAAAGGGCCAGCGAAGGGCTTTACCCTGCCATTGATTTACTCCAGTCTACCTCCAAGATGCTGACGCCCGTTATTGCCGGAGAGAGACACTACCGTGTGGCCCAGGAGGTCCGTAGAACACTGGCAACCTACGAGGAACTGAAAGACATCATTGCCATGCTTGGCTTAGAGGAGCTTTCGCAGGAGGACCGCCGAATCGTCTACCGGGCGAGGCGTCTTGAGCGCTTTTTGACCCAGCCCTTTTTCACAACAGAACAATTCACCGGATTGACGGGAAAAATGGTGGACCTGAGCGATGCCCTAAAAGGATGCGAACGTATCCTCAATGATGAGTTCTTCGATTATCCGGAAAAGTCCCTCTATATGATCGGAAAGATCGACGAGGCGAGGAAGTCATGAAACTCAAGGTGCTACTCCCGACCGAAGTTCTCATCGACAAAGAAGTGACCAAGGTGATTGCCGAGGCTGAAAATGGCTCTTTTTGCCTCTTGCCACGCCACATTGACTTCGTAGCGGCGCTTGTTCCAGGGCTTCTTTCCTTTGAATCAGGCAAAGGCCGTGAGGAATTTCTGGCGCTCGACCAGGGAATCCTGATCAAGTGCGGCCCGGAGGTCCTGGTATCAACGAGAAATGCTGTGCGTGGGCCTGACCTGGGAACGTTGAAACAAACGGTTGAAAAAAGCTTTCGAGTCCTTGACGATCGGGAGAAGATGGCCCGTTCGGCATTTGGCAAACTCGAGGCGAATTTTATTCGCCGATTCATGGAGTTGGAAAAAGCCGGGAAAGGGTCCGGGCGGGGATAAACCCCGCCCCTACGAACCATACCCCCCAATGTGTGTAGTGTGTAGGGGCGGCCCGCCCTGGCGCGACAGGACTTTGAGAATCTCTGCGGGCAGCAACCCCGGTCTGGGCCAGGGGCTTTATGCCCGCCCGAAAAGGTTACCTTAATTCAACTGCATTGAGGGTTTGGGTGAGGGGGGATGGATCTGGAAAAATAGGGAAGCCTGTGAAAAAAGAGCATCAGCGAACATGCGAAGAACTGAGCGAGACGGTAGGGGCCAAAGAGGCCCGCAAGATAAGGGCGCGTCGTCAAAAGGACCGGAGTGTCTGGTTCGGGCTCGGCATGTTTGGCCTTGTTGGGTGGTCGGTGGCCGTCCCCACATTGGTGGGCATCGCATTAGGCGTGTGGATAGATCTAAAATGGCCAGGCCGCTATTCGTGGACCCTTATGCTACTCATCATCGGCATCATGATTGGTTGCCTGAATGCCTGGTTCTGGGTTGCGCGTGAGCGAAATATGATTCGTGAGGAAAAAGAGGAGCAGGGGTGTGGGTAATCTCTTACCCCTTATGCTGGCTCTTGCGGCAGGCATCGGACTCGGGATATTTTACTTCGGTGGCCTGTGGTTGACGGTCCGGCGGCTCCCCACAACGCGACGGCCTGCCTTTTTGAGTCTGTTGAGCTTCTTTGGGCGCTTGGGGGTGGTTCTGTTTGGGTTCTATCTCGTCATGGGCGGCCACTGGGAACGACTTCTCGTTTGTCTGTCCGGTTTTCTGGGGGTCCGGATCATCCTTGTCCGTCTCTGGGGGCCTAATAGAACCAGTCTCAGTAAGAGAGTATCTAAAGTTAAGGGTTTTTAATTTTAGGCACTTTAGCTCACTTAAATTGGTTTCCTATGCGTATAAGTCCTGATGCCGTAGTTTTCTTTCAATGGGGGCCCATTTCCCTGAATGCAACAATCCTGTTTACCTGGTGCGTGATGGGGTTGATGGTTCTTGGTTCCTGGCTGGTGACCCGAAGACTCTCGGCGGAAACCCGGCTGTCTCGA
>JAQYWL010000078.1 GCA_030145035.1 Desulfobacteria bacterium
TACTGGAGTAATGGGTAGCGAAAATATAGAAAAATGCGCTTTTCCTTAAATCCGCAATCCGAAATCCGCAATCCGAAATGCTATAGGCCTTGCCATGACCGTGAGAAAAGGACAGATTCTGGAATTAAGGATCGAAAAGTTGATTCATGGAGGCAGGGGTCTTGCCCGTGTGAATGGCCTGGCCATATTCGTGGAAAAGGCCGTGCCCGGCGATGAGGTGCGAGCCAGGGTATTCAAGAAGAAAAAAAATCACGCTGAAGCCCGCCTTGTTGAATTGATAGCCCCATCGCCTTTCAGGGTAGAGCCAGCGTGCCGCTATTGCGGTTTTTGTGGCGGGTGTACGTGGCAGTTTCTTGATTACGAAAAGCAGCTCTTTTTCAAAAGGGAGCACATAGTCGAATCCCTGGAACACATCGGTCAACTCACAAGCATTCGGGTGCATCCCCTTATACCATCTGAGAAGATATTTGGCTACCGTAACAAGATGGAGTTTTCCTTTTCTGACCGCAGGTGGCTGTTGCCCGAAGAACTCCACGTGAAGGATATTTCGAAGGACTTTGCCCTGGGTCTTCACGTGCCGGGCACCTTTGATAAGGTTCTCGATATTGAGGCCTGCCTGCTGCTGCCAGACACGGGAAACAAGATCCTGAGTGATGTGCGACACTATGTCAAAGAGAGCCGTATACCACCTTATGGGCTGAGGTCCCACAAGGGGTTTTGGCGATTCTTGATGCTCAGGCATGCTTCAAGCCATGACAACTGGATGGTTAATATCATTACATCAGAAGAGCAAAGGCCCTGGGTTCAACCATTAACCGATCTGCTGTACCAAAAGCATAAAAACATTACCTCGGTTGTTAACAATGTCAACGCAAGGAAAGCCGGGATCGCTGTTGGCCAGTGGGAGATACTCCTTTCAGGCGAGCCTTTCATCTCCGACAAGATCGCAGGATTTGACTTTGAGATATCAGCCAATTCATTTTTTCAAACGAATACTGCAGGGGCTGCTCGCCTCTATGAAACCGTGAAGGCTTACGCCGGGCTGACAGGCAAGGAAACCGTAGTGGATCTGTACAGCGGGACCGGTACGATCCCGATATTCTTGTCTGATGGTGCAAGAAAGGTTATAGGCATTGAGATTTCAGAAGGGGCTGTGCGGGATGCACAAAAAAACTGCCAGAAAAACCGCATCAGAAACTGTCGGTTTATATGCAAAGAGATCAAAGAAGGCCTCAAGGATGTCACAGACAGGCCCGATGTGATGGTCATCGACCCCCCAAGAGTAGGCATGCAAAGAGATGTGATAAAGATCGTTCGCAGCCTGTCTCCCGGCAGAATCGTTTATCTTTCCTGTAATCCGGCCACACTTGCACGGGACCTTGCCTTGCTAAAGGAAGACTATCTTGTTGAGGAAGTCCAACCTATTGATATGTTTCCTCATACCTACCACATAGAGTCTGTGGCAAGGCTCGAAAAATCACCTTAGTACAATATTGAGTTTTGTCCAACGTCAAGGCAAGCCCGAAGTTGCACTTCGCTTGAGTTCTTCCACAAGCCGGTATGGTACCCTCAGGTCCCCTCTTCCGATCCCAATATGAACCCCTGGACTTACCATTCCGTGAAAATCTGTTCCACCCGTAACAAGAAGCCCATGGCGATCAGCAAGGCGCTCATACAGGGCAGTGAGCTCAGGTCCATGGCCTGGATAGTAGACCTCCACACCTTTTAACCCTGCCTGTTTCAAGTCAGCAAGTACCCTGTCCAGGTCCCCCTCGGTCTTTGCGTTCAAAGTAAAGGGATGAGCCAGCACTGGGACGCCTCCTGCCCCCAAGATAGTCTGGATCGCCTCGACAGGCAGAAGTCGATATCTTTCGACATAGGTGGGACGACCTTTTTTTAGAAGTTTGTTGAAGGCCTCGTCAATGGTTTGAACAGCCTTCTTGTGAACCAGCACCTGGGCGATGTGGGGCCTTCCAATCTGGCCCCCACCTGAAACCTTTAAGACCTCATCATAGGTTATATCAACTCCGACATCTTGAAGCCTTGTTATGATCTCCAGGTTTCTGTTGGCACGGGCCTCTTGCACGACCTTGAGGGTCTGTCCAAGAGAGACGTCATCCAAACGCATCAGATAACCCAACATGTGCATCGTACCAGAGTCAAAGCTAACACTGATCTCAATTCCGGGCAGTATCTCAACGCCAGAGGAATCCTGGTAACGCAAGGCCTCAACCGAGCCCTCAACGGTATCGTGATCTGTGATCGCTATGGCGCGAAGGCCCACCTTCCTGGCGGTTTCGATGATCTCTGCCGGCGAAAGAGAACCATCAGAGGCTGTGGAGTGGATATGGAGATCAACATAGGCGGGCTTTAGTGGGGTATTTGAATGTAAGATACTCAAGAGGATTCAAACCCCAAGGGCATCTTCCATCGCCTCTTCCTTGGTCTTGCATCCAATACATTGCGTGGTTACTGGCCGGGCCTTCAGGCGCTTAATTGAGATCTCAGAGCCGCAGGTCTCACAAATCCCATATGTACCCTTATCCATTCGCTCAAGGGCTTCCCGGATCTTCACGATTAATTTCCGCTCCCTGTCTCGTATCCGGAGCAGAAAGTTGCGGTCGGACTCAAGGGCGGCCCGATCTGCGGGGTCAGGAAAATTCGCAATTTCACCTGTCATGCCCGATACTGTCTCATTGGCCTCAGCCAGCAGATTATCCAGACGTTCGGTCAGAAGCTTTGTGAAATACTTGATGTCCTTCTTTTTCATTGTAAAACCTGCTAAACAAGTAGAACTTAGTTCGCTCCGCTCACAATTGGAATATTGGAATATTGGAATAATGGAATAATGGGTTTGCGGGGATTTTTGTCTTTTTTATCTTCTACATCATTCCAATATTCCATCATTCCTTTCTTGGGACCGCAGGCAAGCTAATAAAGTCTTATGATTTCACCAGGTTGTAGAATTTCCAAGACGTCAAGTTACGAGATCGCCGTGTGATTTTATGTGACGCGGCTACACCGCTCAAAAATCGAACTCCCGAAAA
>JAQYWL010000480.1 GCA_030145035.1 Desulfobacteria bacterium
AGGAAATGATCGGGCGTCCTTGCCTTCCAGTTCTCAAAAGTCTTGAGCTTGGGAAGCCGGTAGAAGGTGGCATTCAGCTCGACCGTGTCAAAGTGTTCAGTATAGTATTCCAGCCATCTTAATTTGGGCCAGTCTACAGGATAGAATAGGTTCTTCCAGTGCGGGTAGGTCCACCCTGATGTGCCGATCCTTATGTCTCCCTCCATAGGGTGATCTTACAATGAAGAATTTCAGAAGTCCATCTGTTGAAGAAATGGTTCGTGCCTATAAGGCCGTAAGGTCTATCGATTTGACGAATGTCCGCCTGGGCAACGTGGGGATCTGTGCCCACACTGAGAAAGACAGGGAATATCTCATGGCCCATGTGGACAGCAGAGCTTATTAACTGAACCACCCCGGTTCCAAACTCTTTTTTTGGTCAATTCCCCTGATAACGTCCTTCAAGGCCATCGATCCCCCGGATTTGGCCGAAAACCTTGACAAAAGTAGCGATATCACTTAGGAATCTTTGACAAAATCGTGTGGCGGGCGAGTGTAACTGTTGGCAGAAATCTTCAATTTTCGATGGAGAGTTTGCCTCAATGAACGCCTATAGTATTGGATTCACTTTGAGTCACAGGGTAACGTACATACTAGACAGGGACGTTGGTGCAGAACGTGCTTAAACATATGCTGCGGCATGGGTCTCCTCACGTTAAGCGTTTTTCTCTGAGTAAATGGACTCGTTTCAAAAGGAAGCCTGCCATTTTTGGATTCGCTCGCTATCCCCGCAGTCCGCTTCAGGCGGCCGGGGAATGCGTTCGCTTTTGCGGTTTACGCGGCTATGACGCTGATTGTAGCACGTTGCCGTGAACGCGGCTTTGCTTTTATAACGATTTCCACGTCCCGACCGAGGTCGTTTAGAAATCTGAGCAGACGTTCTGTTGAAAAACCTGATAGTCGCCCTCGGACGAGAGCCGATACTTTGGGCTGGTCGATACCGAGGATTGCCGCCGCCTCCTTTTGGCTAATGTGACGCTTGGATATGATCTCGCTTATCTGCCGGGCAAGCTCAGCTTTTGCCAATGCCTCGTCCGGATCAGCAACCCCAAGATCGGCAAATACGTTTCCGCTGCTTTTTTCAGCCTTGATAGAATCATTCATGGCTTTCCTTCCCTCTTGTGGAATTCCTTGGCTCTCTTCAACCGAGCATTGATTAGATCAATGTCTGCTTTTGGCGTGGTGATACCCTTCCTGGATTTTTTCTGAAAGGCGTGAAGCGCGTACACCGCACCCCCAAACTTGACCGTGTAGACCGTCCGGTAAGTGTTGCCTTCATAATGTTCAACAATCTCCAATACTCCAGCTCCTTTGAAGCCCTTCAACGGTTTCGCATCAGGATGCTTGCCTCCTGCCTGAGCGACATGCAAAGCATAACCCATTAAACTGCGCACTTCCGCAGGAAATTTTTTCAAATCTTCTTTCGTGCTTCCTATCCAAACCAGTTCTTTGTACCTCGGGTTATCCACAAAGCAAGCATGCCAGATCTAGCATGCCATTTCAAGCTAAAATTTGAGAATTGGACTGCGGGGTTGTGTGGGGAGTGCATTGGCTATGGGAATTAAGGTTATTCACAATTCAAGATGTGACACCAAAATGTGATTTTCTGCCTGCGGAAGGCCGGATCGGTTCCCTACAGCCTTGATATCCGCAAAGATATCCACAAATACCCATAAAAAGACTTGACCTGCACTGCTATTGGATATATATGGATATTATTATGGATACACCTGAATTCCAAATTCTACCGGAACACCTGAAACTGATTTCTGAAATCGATGAGTTCAAGGGTAAATGGCAAATGCTGCGCAACCTGGCGCCGGACCAACTATCGTTGCTAAAGCGTATCGCAACCATCGAGTCGATCGGATCGTCCACCAGGATTGAAGGCGCCGGTTTGACAGATAGCGAGGTTGAGAGGCTGTTGTCCGGGTTGAATACGACTTCTTTTGAGTCAAGAGACGAGGCGGAAGTTGCGGGCTATGCTGAAGCCATGGAGATGATATTCGAATCCTATGATGAAATCCAAATAAGCGAGAATCATATCAAGCAACTGCACCAGGTTCTGCTAAGATTTACATCAAAAGATGCCCGCCACAGAGGCGAGTATAAGAAGTTGCCAAACCACGTGGAAGCCTTTGCTGCCAATGGCAGGAGTCTCGGGATTATTTTTGAAACGGCCTCGCCTTTTGATACACCATTCAGAATGAAAGAGTTGATCCAATGGTTTAGCGAGGAATCGCAAAAAGGAACGCTCCACCCCCTTCTGCTTATGGCTATCTTTATTGTACATTTCTTAGCAATCCATCCCTTTCAGGACGGCAATGGAAGGTTATCTCGAATTCTGACTACCCTGTTGTTAATGAGGTCAGGATATTCCTACGTGCCGTTCAGTTCGCTGGAGAGAATTGTAGAGGAGAATAAAGATCGGTATTACCTGTCTCTCAGACGTGCCCAGTCAACCCTTTACACAAATAACAGCAAACTTAACGACTGGTTGCTGTTTTTCCTCGGTTGCCTAAGAAAACAGATTTCTGTGCTGGACTCCAAGGTCAAGACCGAACGAATGATTGCCGAACTTCCACCCTTGTCTCAGGAAATCATGAAGATTATTAGACAGCACGGCAGGGCCAGGGTACGAGACATTCAGATAATTACAGGGGCTAATCGCAATACGATCAAGGCCCATATAAAGAGATTGGTAGAAAGAGGAGAGTTAAAGAAAATGGGCGCCGGCAAGGGAACTTGGTACAGGTTCCCGTAGAAGGGAAAATGGTGTCCTCTCAACCAATTCAGGACAGTTCTGTCAAATGTGTAGGTCTGACACCTTGCTTTTTGACGAGCCAGCAGAAGTCTTTTGAAGCTGGCAGCGAGTTTGACGATCTTAGCCACATCACGAATATGAAACGGATAATTGTGGCGATCTCAGATTATTTGAAATCTGAAGATATGCCGGAGAATGGAATTAATGC